>NZ_JAVRBR020000132.1:0-78074 GCF_034531165.2 Dendronalium sp. ChiSLP03b
TTACCATTAAACTGTACCCTACAGATAGCTGCTTAATAAGCATACAGTTCATTCTCAATAAGCACCTAATTTTTTCAAGGGGTCTGTGCCTCCCAAACCTTTATCTGGCTTGATTTAGAGGCGATTGTCGCCCCTTGAAATCAAACACATGCGACTTACCGTGTATTTTTTGGTCAATATATATTTAGCTTCACAGTATGAGTACAAGTTTTCGGAAGGAGATTTTTCAGTAGTGCTGAGTGTAAACCCATAACTAAAAGTTAGGGGATTGAACAAAGAAAATAGCAGATGGGTAAAAACTACCCATCTGCTACTAGTAGACGGAGGTATAAACTTGATTACTTAATTGGCATGAGCCAAATGTTGAGATTCAGCAGCAGAATACTTCACAGCTTTGACCAGTTCTTTGAGAACTTCTTTAAGTCGTTGGTCAATTTCCTCATCAAGCTGTATGCTACCATCACTTTGCCATTGAATCTGTTTATCTACTGCATAAATAGTACCTAGGATATGTCGCGCTCCTAATTCAGATAAGACAGGTTTTAAAGCATATTCAATTGCCAACAAATGAGCTATTGTCCCGCCAGTGGCGATTGGTAGTATGACTTTTCCTGAGAATGATTTCTGTGGTAGTAAGTCCAAAAACGCTTTGAGTACACCTGTATAGGACGCTTTGTAGATTGGGGTAGAAATAATCGCAGCATCTGCTTTTGCCAATAAGGCTTTTGGCTGTTCCAATGCTGGGCTGTCATATCTTCCAAAAACTAAATCTTCAGCAGGCAAATCACGAGCTGAGATAATGTCTACATGCAAGCCTTCTTGTCCTAAAAGCTTGGCAGTATATTCCAAAATACCGTAGGTTCTTGAGGGATGAGATGGACTACCAGCGATCGCCAGAATATGAGTCATTTAATTAAACTCCAATTTTTAAAACAGGTTTAGTGTATTTTGTGGTTTTGCGATCCATAGCTTTGCCTATATTGACCGTGGCAATTTTTAGATTGTCGATTTGAGATTTTTCTTCAATCGAAAATCCAAACTTACGCACAAAGGTTATCTGTTGAGACTGGGTGTAAGGGTTTTGCTCACTTACACCGCTTGTCTAAACCCTTGATTTTTCGTATCACTGTGTAAGTCCTATGCAAAATTGAGTAACCTTCCTCATACTAGGATACGGGTGTAGCTTGTTCTCTCGACTGCTGCTTGGGAAAATCTTCATTGGCAACAATCTCGCCAAATGGACTTAAAACATGTTGCTGTTCGACTGGGGGCAGATTCTCTAAAGGCAAATGGTGGAATAAAAGTTCCGCGACCCGATAGGCTTCCTCTAGGTGAGGATAGCCAGAGAGGATAAAGGTTTCAATACCCAAATCTGCATATTCCAACATCCTGGCTGCCACTGTCTGGGGATCGCCTACCAGGGCTGTTCCTGCACCTCCTCTGACTAAACCAACGCCAGTCCAAAGGTTTGGGCTAATCTGTAACGCTTTGCGATCGCCTTTATGTAATTGCGTCATCCGGCGTTGCCCAATTGAATCCATACGTGCATAGGCGTTTTGAGCTTTCGCGATCGCTTCGTCATCTACATACCGAATCAATCGATTTGCTGCATCCCAAGCTTCGCTTTCAGTTTCCCGCACTATTACATGTAGGCGAATGCCAAACCGCAAAGTTCGTCCTTGTGTCTGTGCAAGTCTGCGAACTGAGGCAATTTTTTCGGCTACTTGTGCTGGTGGTTCGCCCCAAGTTAGATAGACATCTACGTGCTTGGCAGCAATCTTTTGAGCAACGGCAGAGGAACCGCCAAACCACAAGGATGGATATGGCTGCTGAACAGGAGGAAACAGCAGCTTTCCATCTTGAATGTCGAGATAGTTGCCCTTGAGATTAGCTACTTGACCGCTAGCGATCGCCCGCCAAACTGTCAAAAATTCATCCGTTAATTCATAGCGCTGGTCGTGACTCAGGTGCAAGCCATCTCCTGCTAACTCCACGGGATCGCCACCTGTAACTACGTTAATCAGCAAACGTCCACCAGAGATGCGATCGAAGGTTGCTGCCATCCGTGCTGCTACTGCTGGCGACACTAATCCGGGACGTATTGCCACCAGAAAACGCATCTGTCGAGTTAGTTGTACGAGGCTTGATGCCACAATCCATGCATCTTCGCAAGAGCGCCCTGTGGGTAGTAATGCTCCCGTATAGCCCAGGTCATCCACTGCTTGAGCAATTTGTCGCAAGTATGGAAAGTTAACTGCTCGTCCGCCTGTTGCAGTTCCAAGATAGCGTCCGTCGCCATGAGTAGGGATGAACCATAGTAGCTGCATGAGTCTTGTCCTTTAAAATACGGTAAAACCGTAGTAATACCGTAGTTTTTATATAGCTTAAGAGTATTACACATTCCCTTTAAGTAAGCAAGGGGTTTTCAAAAAAAACTACGGTATTTCTATCTATTAAATGTATTTAAACTAATAAATAATGAGCTTTTTATTGTAAACCTCTAGTGCCCTGACATATTAATTACCTAAAGGTGTGAACTTATACCAATTCGGAATTACAAATTTCAAAAGTCTGATTTTATCTAGATTTCCAGCTTTGCATCTGTTGCCTTGTTTTGGAGAATTGGTATTAAAACATCGTCTTTTTTAAATCTTGTGTTTGATAGTACAAGTTAGCTTCATATTAAGTCATTTCTTTAGATAGACGATGAAACCAACTAGATAAAGATAACTTTTAATTATTCACTGTTTGTTTCATACCTTAAAAGCTCCTTAATGTCATTCTGAGGAGCTTTTATAAATTTAAAAGTATCCTTGTTAAGGATAATTATCCTAATAGAAATCATTTATCAAGTAAATCTTAACTTTGCAGGTGAGCCAGTGCATTGCTTTGGTTCCCAAAGTTGTTGCAACTGGCGTTGCGCTAACGAAGTGTAACTCACATTCTTTACTGTGCGCTTTTACCAAAAGTCATAGCTATTAGCCATTAACTTTATTTGAGAATTTGTCTGAGTGCTGGTTGTAAATTCGGATATTGATACTCAAAGCCTGCTTCCAGCGTGCGCTTGGGTAGGACTTGTTGACCTTCTAAGACGACTATTGCCCCATCTCCTAAGAGAGCTTCTAAAGCAAAAGCAGGCACAGGCAACCAAGAAGGACGATTCATAACTTGCCCCATAGTTTGGCTTAAATCTGCCATACGAACAGGGTTGGGGGCAGTGGCATTGTATACACCTTCTATTTCTAGTTTAGTTAAAGCTTGTACAATCAAGTTAACTAAATCGTCTACGTGAATCCAGGAAAACCATTGCCGACCACTGCCAATAGGCCCACCTGCGAAGAGTTTGAAGGGTGTAATCATTTTGCCCAAGGCACCACCCAACCCCAAGATAATACCAAAACGCAGAATTACCAGCCGCACACCAGCATCTTTTACTTTTCTCGCTTCTGCTTCCCAAGCTTGGCAGACTTGGGCGAGAAAATCGTTACCAGATAGACTTGTTTCATCAAAAGTAGCGGTTTCACTAGTACCGTAATAGCCAATAGCTGAAGCGTTGACTAAGACAGTTGGCTTAGGATTGGCGTTAGCTATTGCTTCGACTATTTTCTGCGTGCCTAGCTGACGACTATTGAGGATTTCTTGTTTGTGTTCGGGTGTCCAACGTTTCTCTGCGATGGGTTCTCCTGCTAGGTTAACCACACCATCACAACCAGCGATCGCATCTTGCCAAGAACCAGATACATTTGGTGTATAGGCAACAATTTCTACATGAGGAAAAGCTTCAGGTGGAAAAACCTTTTGAGCAAAATTGGTATTGCGGGTTAACACCAGCACTCTATTACCTTCCTTGTGGAGTCGTTCTACCAAGCGACTACCCACAAATCCTGTTGCACCAGTAACTGCGATTTTCATAATGCACCTCCACCAAACCCTTATTTTAAAGTTTTTTATCAAACTTTCAACTTGCATTCTTAGTTGTAGCAAGTGGCGTTGCTGAGTCAAATTCCCCACTCAGCAACGCCAGTCCGCTCAAGTCGGGAGACCCTTGACGCTCGTGACGCTCAAAGACTCGCGCTTCGCTGCGCTAACGGCAGTTCCTCAGTAATAATTGCTCAGCACTGATTTTTCCCCAGTCCCTAGTTTGGTTCTTAAACTTAATGAAACTATAATGACTTGCCGTTTAGATACCTCGGTATTATAGGATGGACGGAGTGTTGCAAGGCCTGGGGCTATTATGGCTCGCTATACCTGTTCATTTACTCTTTCTATCCCAATTGAGCATATCCAGCCATTGCTTGTAGATCTTCTACAGGATTGTGATTTGGAAATTCAATACTACACAGCCGATTACATTATGGCTCGTGAGATTCCTGGTAGTATTTCTTTCTCGAAGATGGTGACAGCAGAAGTTCTGATTGATAAATCAACAGCTACCGAAACAGAAACTCGGATGAGTATCGTAATTAAAAACGAAGAACTGCCACTTCAACTTGATAACCACTGCCGACAAATGTTTGAATTTATCAAGGAGGCCATTGAACACAGTCGCCATTGGCATCTGATTGAAAGTATTGCTGGATAATAGTTTTTCTGCTTCTAGTCAAAATGCTAGTGTGCTGTGGCTAGCTTTAAGCAAAGCTAGCTTTAGCAATATATCGTGTTTGAAAGTAAGCAGGCCAATAGTAAAAAACTACCAAAATTGGCATATTTTTAATCTTCTATATCCTCATCTTCAGTCATGCCGGGATTTATGAGTGTAATGTCATACTCGCTAGAATCAGTTTGTCCCGATCGCTGAGTATTTTTTAATAGATAATAAATGGCACGAACTTGAGGCCCAAAAACGATTTCATCTTCATTTTTCAAATCGTGGGCTGGCATCTTGCGCCCATTAATCATCATACCATTGGCACTCGGCTTTCCTTTAGCGTCACCATCTACAATCCGGTAATAATAGCTGTGACTATTGTGTTCTCGTGGCAATCTCACTAATGTAGCATGGCGACGTGAGACAAACTGAGACACTAAACGAATATTGCACTCGCGATCTCTACCGATAGAGTAGAGGGGATTTTCCAAAGAAAATTCCTTGCGACCTTGATCGTCTTCAATAATCAGTAGATGGCTTTCATTTGTTTCTGCTGGCATCGATCTATCGTTACTACAATCAGTTAGAGTTTGATTAATTAAGAGTTTTTTGGTATCTTTCCCTGGCATTCTCGCGCACTCATAGTTGATAGTACTGGTTTAAATGAGCGTTAAAAGTGCATATTTACTGCAAAAGTAGAACAACCATGTTCTACTCTATGACTACTGTTGCCCTTGAAGGAGTTTCAACAGGGTTTGTGAGATGCATAACACTACCCCTGTTAAGGTAAGTAAAAATCTGGAAAATTCGGCTCGATTTTCGAGATTTCACCTTCGTATTCTTCGCGTCTACGTCGTTCAAAAAAGTTTTTGAACCGCGTAGGCGCGAAGAACCAGAAGAAAAGAGTTTTTTCTCAAATCACACTTTAACAGGGGTAATGCGTAACACCTAACTATCGATTTAGTTTAACCTGAGATGGGAAAAACCAACATTTTGGTTGGCAAGATTCAAAGGAACTGATGACTGATAAATTTGGCAGCAATACTCCTCTCATGTCGCTTTGGCTATCGCAATATCATTAAGATTGCAAAGGAGCAAGGGAAGAGGGGGAATTTGCAACAAATCTTTCTCTTCATCTCCTTTATCTTTATTAAGCTAGCCGTCGTAATAACAGTGAGTTAGTGACAACACTAACTGAGCTAAAAGCCATTAATGCAGCGGCACCAGATGGGCTAAGGACAAAACCCAAACTTGGCAACAAAACACCTGCTGCTAAAGGAATACCGATTGTATTATACGCAAAAGCCCAGAATAAATTCTGGCGGATTTTGTTGAAGGTGGCACGACTAAGCCGAATTGATTCGACAACGTCGTTTAAGCGATCGCGC
Organism: Dendronalium sp. ChiSLP03b; assembly: GCF_034531165.2. Classification (NCBI taxonomy): domain Bacteria; kingdom Bacillati; phylum Cyanobacteriota; class Cyanophyceae; order Nostocales; family Nostocaceae; genus Dendronalium; species Dendronalium sp. ChiSLP03b. The sequence goes on from NZ_JAVRBR020000132.1 coordinate 5,977, forward strand.
ATTAAAACAATTTCGGCTGTTTCCATTGCTACATCCGTCCCGGAGTGTAAAGCAATTCCTACATCTGCTTGCGATAAAGCTGGAGCATCATTAATTCCATCTCCAACCATTGCGATTTTACAGGCATTCGCTTGTAATTCTTGGATGACAGCCGCTTTTTTACTGGGAGGAACTCCTGCCATTACGTCAGCGCTATTTAGTCCTAGTTGTTTAGCTATGGCACTAGCTGCTTCTAATCTATCGCCACTGAGCAGTATTACCCGTAAACCCATCTGACGTAACTTGTCTACTGTGGTTTGAGCATCGGATCTGAGGGTATCTTGAACAGCAATTAGTCCGGCTAGAGTCCCCCCAACTGCCGCATAAACAACTGTTTTACCTTCGGCTGCCAACTTCTGAGCTACCTGTTGTACGGTGTCACCTATGGAAATTCCATGCCAACTCAACCAGTCCCAGTTCCCCAACAGCACAGTTGCTCCCTCTACTACCGCAGATACACCCAATCCGGGTTCCGTATGGAAATCTACAGCATCTGGAATAGATAATTGTTGTCGTTGCGCTTCCTGCTGAATCGCTTTTGCTACGGGATGGTGAGTGCCACTTTCTACTGCTGCTGCTAGTTGAATTAGGGATTGGGTATTGGGTATTGAGGATTGGGGATTGGGTATTGGGGATTGGGGATTGGGTATTGGGTATTGGTAATTCTTTTTGTCTTCTTTATCCCCAGTCCCCAGTCCCTCCAGCGTAAGACAATCTGTGACTGTGGGATTACCTGTGGTGAGGGTACCAGTTTTATCAAATACCACTGTGTCTAACTGGTAGACTCTTTCTAGCACGTCACCACCTTTGATTAACAAACCCCGTTCTGCGCCTATGCCAGTTCCCACAAGAATGGCTGTAGGAGTGGCAAGTCCTAAAGCACAAGGACAAGCGACGACCATAACTGCGATCGCTAGTTTTAAGCTAGTTAATAATGGGGAGTGGTGAGTGGACAGTGTAGAGTGGGGAGCATTATGTGCGGCGTGGCTCATCATTTCCATGCCACCTGAAATGGCGAGATCTGGCCAGATGTGACTGCCGAAAAAGTACCAAAATACAAATGTCAATACAGCAGCTGTCAAAACACCGTAGGTAAAGTAACCAGCTACTGTATCTGCTAGTTTCTGTACTGGGGCTTTACGAGTTTGGGCGGCTTCTACCAAGGCGACAATTTGAGCTAGAGTGGTATCACTACCAGTACGCATTGCCTGGATTGCGATCGCTCCTGACTGGTTGATAGTTCCGGCTGCCACCATATCTCTTGGCTGCTTGATAACTGGCACTGCTTCTCCAGTCAGCATCGACTCATCCACCGTTGTATTTCCAAAACGAACTTCTCCATCAACGGGGATTTTATCTCCTGGCAGTACCTGCAACCATTCACCAACGCGCACTTGTTCAGCAGGAATCTCTACACTATTCGATCCCCCTCCTAACTTTTCGGGGTCGGGATTGGCAATTAATCGCGCCACCTGTGGTTGGAGTGCCAGCAATTGTCTAAATGCTGCGGCGGCACGTCTTCTAGCTTGTTGCTCTAATGTTCTTCCCAGTAGGATAAAGCCCAGCATCATCACAGGTTCGTCGAAGAAGCATTCCCAACCCATTTGAGGAAACAGCAGCGCTACTAAACTAGCAGTGTAGGCAGTCAGCGTTCCCAATCCTACTAAAGTGTTCATGTTGGGCGCATTGCGCCGCCAGCCCAGCCAGCCATCTACTAAAATTGGGCGACCAGGAATTAGTAGTGCTACCGTTGCCAGTCCGCAGTGAAACCAAATGTTATTTAATACTGGCAATATTGAGCCAGTAATGCTGCCAAAGTGTCCAATTCCCGACAATACCAGCAGCACCCCTGCAACAATCAACTGCCTGATGGCAGAACGCATCTGTTGGCGCTGTTGTTCTGCTGGATCTTCTAGGGTTCCGCCTGCTTCTTTATCGCTAGCTTTCCGTGGTTGGGTCGGGAATCCAGCTGCTGTCAATCGCTTTGCCAGTGCATCTGCATCTACCGCACCAGTTTCTGACTCTACGACTGCTACTTCTGTAGCTAGATTCACACAGGCACTCTTGACTCCTGGATGTTGGGTTAGCTGTCGCTCTACAGCCTTCACGCACCCAGCACACTTCATACCCCCTACATCCAGAATAATTTTCTCTGAGGTAAGGGCTAGTGCCGGAGCAAGGTTAGTTTTTGGGACGAGTGGCATGGCAAGTGTTTAATTCGCTACAAAGATTCAACGCCTCACTAAAAGCGTCTCTAATTCGAGCGTAGGCGAAATCTGCGACTATGACAGAACGTCAATAATATTAATTTTATTAAATTATGGTAAGTGGGAGTTCAAAGTTAGGAGTTAAAGTCCTTCAGGTAAGGATAGGAAAAACTCTTCCCAGTTCCCAGTCCCTAGTTTTTAGCAAAGTGTCAATTACGGCTCCAACTTCGATACAACAGATTTATAAGTCTCAAAGTCACGCAGAAAGCCTGTTTTACTTCTGAATTTTAACTTCTGAATTCTGAATTCTGCTGTAAGTTATGTAGATAATAGCTCCAATTTGTATTGGCATCATGATAATGAGGCTTTTCCAAAAATAGTTGGTGTCTAAATTAGACATAGTGCTAAAGTAGCCTACACCTAACAGCAAAAATAGTACCCAGGAAAGATGTTTACGTTTGATGGTTAGCATTTGAGTATGAATAATTTGTAAGTATGCACCTAGAATTTATAGACAAAAATAGGAATTAAATTGTGAGAATCGAATTTTTGGTGCAGCATGGTAAAATAACCACGCAGTTAGAAATCAGAAGTTTTATCTTGTCTGTGCCCCTCTGCCTTCTTCTCCTAAAACCAACCTTGTTTGTTGACAAAGTAGGTATTTACGAATTCTTCAGGAGACTTGTTCAAATAGATCATGCCTTCAATCAATCCCACAAGTTGCATAATCAACAATGTAACGCCGTAGGTGAAGGAACCTGCTACTACTGATATAACTAGCATAATGAAACCTTCTGGAGCGTATCCCAAAATAAACTTATGAACCCCAAAACCTCCGAAAATAATGCCACAGTATCCAGCGAGAAGTTGTTTGGTAGGGTGACTGGGATTGAGATTTGACATGTGAGTGTTCCTCCTCATTTAACTGAGTACAAAATTAAATAATTTATTGTAATAAAACACGAGAATATATTTGCCTAGTAAATATATTTTTAGTGTTTTTGTTAGTAGCAGTACGTCCCAACAATAAATTGGCTCAACCAAGATGCCAAGATTATAGAGGGAACACTAGTGCAGTGTGAGGGTAATGACTATTCAGCAGCTACTAGGCTTTTCAATGACCTTTAGTAACTGTGACTATAAAACCTAGCACAGTAGTTTTGCCAATTCTTAAGTAAGAGTCTCTTAAGCAGAAATAATCCCAATAACGAGCAAAAACGTTCATACTACACCACTTTATACAAGTCCATCAGTGTTACCTCCGGACTTTTTTCAATGGCTGTAATGATGAGGATACGCTTTAATTGGAAATGCCTGCATTAGGCATAAAGGGCATGTTGTTATCTGCTAGGAGGAAACAATCTTATCACAGATGAATTGGATAGAAATAGCTTAGAAGCTCAGTTAGTTGCTGCTCTTCACGCGTATAGGTAAAACTGGGATTTAAAACCCAATTATTCCTGCCACAAACAGCTTAATAATCGCTCAAGTTTTCTAGATACTACTAAATGTTAACCTAAACATTTTGTAATCTATTTAACAGTATTGCTACAACTATATCTGTTGCTAGGCTATTTACACTGAAGCTAAGATTCATGCTTATGAAGCATAACCAGTAATGTATTACTACTAACGCCGATGAAAGCAAATATTTTTATATTCTGCAACCGTAAGGCGCAAGTTACATTAATTACTTCCACCTAAGAGGAAGAGGCTCAGTAGTGTGCCACTATTCCAGAGGCTGTGGAGGAGCATAGGCGCAAGGAGGTTACGCGATCGCGTGTATACAAAACCCAAGACGATCCCCAATGCTGTGAGTGGCAGAATTTCGGACAAACTCAGGTGAGCGATCGCAAACAACACAGCACTGACGATAATCGATCCCCAAACAGGCAAGTAACGAGTTAGGGAAGGCAACAAAAAGCCGCGAAACAGAAGTTCTTCAAAAAATGGAGCTGCGATCGCAGCTGTCGAGAAAAAGATGCCAAGTGCTACAGCATCTTGGCTTTCTAGCGCTAGTTGCAACAGCGGATTACTACCACCCTGTCCTTGCCATAGTTGTTGATTAATTAACGATACCACCACAACTATAGGTAAAGCAGCGCAATAGCCACCGAGTCCCCACAAAAACCATTTATCCTGTAAACGAAAGCGAAACCAGGACTCTGGTAGTGGAAAAAAGCGTTTAATAGAGAAATATAACACCGACAGCGCACCTGATGCTACTAGCAGGTAACTAATTAAGACGAAGACAGCCTGAATTCGCACATTACCAACAGGACGCGGGATGGGGATCAGCGATAAGATTAGGGGTACAAAAACTTGTCCCATGAAGAAAAAGCCCAGGACAAAAACCTGCACAATCATTTCTCCATCCCAAGGCGTTGACCAAGGTACATCACCATTTTGAGCTAATAAGGCTGCTTTTCCCTTCAATAAGCGCTGAGCAATTAAGAAAATCAGCACAATCGTGCCGACCAATGCGGCTAAGGTGGGAATAGTACCAATCAGCGCTAATTTCAACACAGCTTGAGCAGCGGCTTCTTGTTGTGCGGCTTGAACAGATGATAGAGCTTCTTGTCGTTGCTGAAGTTGGTAAAGTTGAATCAAGGCAGTAGAGCGAAACCAACCTTCTAAGTTCTTTTGAATCAGCTGTTGAGCGTTGGGAAGTATACGAGGGGGATTACTCCAAAGTCCGCTTAACACAGTAGCCGTTCCACCAATTTCAGTGCTGAGTTTGGACGGCTGAGTGCTGAGTGAGGATTTAGGAGTTAGGAGTTTTGCATCTGTGGCAGGGTTATCTTTTTCTAATCGCTTTTGTAATTCGCTCCAAGTTTTGAGAGCTGTATTAGTCTTTCCTTGCTGTGCTTGTAAAATTCCCAGTCGCAAGTCTAATTCAGCCAGCAATTTTTGTAGTTGCTTGAGTGACTGCTGTGATTTTTGCTGTTGATCCCCACCAGAGTTAGTAGTGGGAGTACCTTCTGGTAGAGGTTTAGAAGGTGTGGGAAGTGTCTGAGATTGAGAACGCAGTTGTGCGAGTTGTTTTTGAGCTTTGTCTAAATTAGTTTCAACTGATTGACGCGCCTCCTGATACTGCTTTGTGGCGTTTTCCAGGGGTTGGTCACCAAGTATCGCTTCTCGAATTGCCGGGAAAGTATCACCTTTACTGTCTCCTGGTTGCCAAGCTTGTGCTTGCAGAGCAATGTTAGTTTGGTACAATTCCAGGCGACTTTGGAACTGGGGTTCTTGCCAACTACCAAATAAAGAAGAAATTGCCAACAGAACAGCTATTGGTGTTAGCACAAAAAATAAAATCAAACGCTTAATTGTCATCTATCCCCCTTTGACGAACCAGTGGAGAGCGCGTCCCCCTTGGGAATTATCGCAAGAAAAAGCAAGAGGTGGATAGATTACGATCGATATTATGAATCTGCGATCGCGCCTGTCATGCTAAATTACAACCCATTGCACTGCCTACCCTCCGCTGAGGATTTGCCCGATTCTGACGATGAACCTGTGGATAATCAGTTACAGCATTTAATTCCTGCTTTGCTCGAAGCTATCTTAGCTTGGTTGTGGGCAAGCCGGATGGATTGGTTTTTCGGGGTTGATATGGGAATTTATTACGATCCCGATCTACCCCCGATTGTACCTGATGGATTTTTAAGCTTGGGAGTCGAGCGAGTTTTTGATGAAAACTTGCGCTTAAGTTATGTGCTGTGGGAAGAAAAAGTAATGCCAATTATGGCGTTAGAAGTTGTTTCTCATCGGCGACGTGGGGAATATACACACAAAAAGAAACTCTATGCTGAAATGGAGATTTTATATTATGTTGTGTACAATCCTCAACGCCGCAGAAAACCACCTTTAGAAGTGTATCGCTTTGATAATGGTGAATATGTATTGCGATCGGGAAATCCTGTTTGGTTGCCAGAGGTAGGTTTAGCAATGGGTTACGAACGGGGAACTTATCAAGGAATTACGCGGGATTGGTTATATTGGTATGACGAGCAAACAGTTAGATATTTATCACCAGAAGAACGGGCTGTAGCTGCGGAACAACGCGCTACAACTGCCGAACAACGCGCTCAACGGTTGGCAGAAGAGTTGCGAAGGTTGGGGATAAATCCTGATACTTTGAGTTGAGTAAGTTAGCTAATTTTGTTTTATTAGTGTTGTGGCTGGGAAATGCGATCGCATATTAAAAGCCTACTGGAGATTAATCAATTAAATTCACTAAATTTCAGTAATTAATATTTAATTGATCAAAAAAATCTAATTTTTTCAGTTTAAATACGGTTAGATTTTGAATTATATAGTTACCAAAATAACTGGAATAATAGCTGCGTTTTAGGTTAATTCTACTATATTTTTTTCCTCACCCAAGCCCGAAATGATTTTAGTAAGGTAATTTCGCCAGTAGTTTTACTTTGCTGAATAAATCTACTCAGATCGCTCACTGAAACCAAGGGAAAAGCAATACTAAACTCACACTCAACATATTGCCCTTCTATCAACTGATAAAATTTTAAATCTTGACCGTTATATCTCCACAGTTCAGGAACACCCAGCGCTGAATAAATTCCAAATTTATTAACTGAACTGCTGGTAATGTCAATTTCTATTGCTAAATCAGGCGGCGGATCGGTTTCTAAGTCTAAAGTTTCCCTACCTCTAATAGCTAGTTCATTTTGGATATAGTAACAAGTATCTGGTTCTATTCCCCGCTTTAATATTTTACGTTTCAATGTTGTTGAGCCAGCGCTTCTAATTTCAATTCCTAATTCTTCAGCTAGAGCAATAATAAAATTCCCAAAATTGCTTTTGGGGTTCTCATGTTCAAACAGTGGAGTCATAATTTCTAAAGTGCCGCAGTCGTAAGCAAACCGCGAACCTCTATCTTCACCTGTATCTCTTAGCAAAGCCTCAAAGGTTTCCCAGCTAATGTTATGTAGCACTGTTCTTTGTTCGGCTGGTGTTGACTTTACAAGCATATTAAAATGTTTCTAATGTCAGAATACTAGTCATTCTGGTAAACTGCTAAAAGCTATTTATCTTCCTGGCTAAATAGTTCTAATAAACCAATTGTACCTACAAAAAAAGTATAAACACCATATTGCAATGGCATTTTATTTCTGGAATTTGCATAAATAGTGGCGATTACTCCTTCCAAAAAATGAGCTGCGATCGCAAATCGCTCTATCCAAAAAATTATATTTAGACTACCTGGTATTTTATTATTAGTTATTAATGCGGAAAGATTCCATAATTCTAAGATAATTGCACTAGCGATCAGAACTGTAGATATAACTTTTACTAGAAGAAACAATTTTTGCTTTGTACTCATAAAAATCCTGCTATAGACAACTAATTCTGTATTATCCAACTTTAAATATAGCGGAAATTATGAGTTTTAAAGTAATACAAGGTATGAAACCGATGAATTTAACTAATAGAATCTGAACGATTAGGTAAATTTTTAATCGTGGCGATCGCAATCAGAACAATTACTAAAACTAATGCTACATTTCTTAACAAAGAATTGTTCCAGTGCTTAATTGCGATCGCAACCAGTGCCCAGACTGTTACTCCTATGTAAGCAATGTCTTGACGTTGGATGCCAATGATTGCTGCAATTGAAGAAGCCGCCAATAACATGATGACAGTCCAAATTTGAGCAGAGATGCCCCATCCGTTCCATCTCTGAAAATACAAGGCACACGCTACATTCACAATAGTTGCGACGCTAATCCAGCCTAGATAAATGCTGATGGGAAAGTGAACACTCCATTTCTTAGAACGAGGTACTTGCTTGTATCCAATTCCTAATCGCAGGTAAATACCAATCAAAGGCACTAGAATTAAGAGCATTGCAATTATAGAAAGTCCAAAAAGTCTGGAGAGGAAAAGATACACCCAAATACTTTGAGCTATACAGGCAATTACCAATAGATATCCTGTCTTGCGTAAATCTAAATCATGTTTCTGGTTAGGTAGAAACTGATAAATTCCAAATGCAAATAATCCCAGGTAAATCAGTCCCCAGATGATGAAGGCATAGTTAGCAGGGATAATCAGAACATTGTTGAACAAAGTGTTGGAAATTTCCCCTATGCTAAGTCCATTGAGCGGAAAAATATTTGATGCGATATTGACAATGAAAGCGCCGATAATTCCAAATAAGGTAACAAACTGGCGTAGAAAATCCCAGTTTTTGCTAGATGTAGATGGCTGCATGGGAAAGTGAGACGATATATATCTTCTATGTTTTCACACTAGCAATTTTTTGGGAACTGGGGACTGGGAGTCAGCAGTCATTTAAAGCAGTGCTTAATTAGACTTACCTTGTAATGGTCGTGTAACCATACATTGTTCTGCTGCTGGAAAACCCAAAACTTCGGAAAAAATTAATTAAATTTATACTTTTATTTTGAGAGCTAAATGTCAATGCGAGCAAATTTAAACTCTTTCTTACTCCCGTAGTGCATAACCTACACCACGCACTGTATGAACTAAGCGTTTCTCGTTGTTTTCCTCTAGCTTCAGACGCAGATAGCGAATATAGACTTCGATAATATTAGAATCGCCCATGAAATCGTAACCCCAAACTTTTTCTAAAATTTGGTCTCTAGTAAATACCTGACGAGGATGTGAAAGGAGATATTCTAATAAGTCAAACTCTTTTGCTGTTAACTCAATGCTTCGTTTACCTCGAAATACTTCACGGGTGCGGCGATTTAAGCTCAAATCTTCAAACTGTAACAAGTCTTCATCTGTGTCTTGAGTGCGCCGCAGATGGGCGCGGATTCTTGCCAGCAGTTCTTCAATGCTGAAGGGCTTAACTACATAATCATCGGCTCCTGCATCTAATCCTGCCACGCGATCGCTCACTTCATCTCTTGCTGTCAACAAAATCACCGGCACAGAAGAGCCTGTTGCACGCAGACGGCGGCAAATTTCTAAACCCGTTAACCCTGGTAACATCCAATCTAGAACGGCTAAATCTGGCGATGACTCGCGTGCCAATGTCAATCCAGTGATGCCATCATGGGCTATGCTAACTTTGTATCCTTCGCTACTCAGTTCTAACTCGACAAATCGCGCTAGTTTGACTTCATCTTCAACCAAAAGGATATGTGCTGTCATATTTTTGCTGCTCAACTAGGTAATTTCTGAATGAAAGTACTGCTGTAACCAAGCTCTAATTAAATTATGACTTTGCCACCCATGCTTTCGACTAAGTGTTTGACAATGGATAAACCTAAGCCTGCTTCCCCAGTCGAACGAGCGCCGAAGGGATCGACTCGATACAAAGGTTCAAAAATGCGGGACTGATCGCAAAGGGGAATACCATCACCCTTGTCGCTGACTTGAATGACTGCCCAACTATCAGCCTGAGTGAGTTGCAAGCTAACTAGCTCATCTGCATTCGAGTATTTCACTGCATTACCAATCAAATGGCTTAACGCCTGCATGAGTTGATTTCGATCTACCTTCACTCTCACAGGAAAGGGTGCAACTTCTAAATGGATTACTCGATGCTCAAATTTCTTTGTCATCTCCGCTATGTCTGCAACCACATCATTCAATATCAGTGATTCAGATTGTAAGGGCATCATACTGTGACTTGCCCGTGTCAGATCCAATAAGTTTTGCAAAATATGAGTCATACGTTCTGCTTCTGAGACAGCCATCTCTAAAGCTTCTTGTTGGGCATTTGTTAAGTTATGACTACGTTGCCAGCTTCTTTGCAGATATGGAGGATAAACCATGCTGATACCATTTCCCAAAAATAATGATACAGATCCAAACCCAGAAACCTAGACTAAATGGGACTTTCTTAATTACGAATTACGAATTACGAATTACGAATTGGTATGAGAGGTGTCTGTAACTCATGAGCTAAATTGTTAATAAACTGTTACTGCTGTCTCACCTCAGCGCTGACTCACCACATACATCTGCCAAATAAGATAAAGATTTGAAGCGAAGACTGACGACTTGTTCATAGAGAGGATTGAGTTTACACAGAGGTGGAATATGAAAGAGTTTTTTGCCAAAAAGTGTAATATTTCTCTCGAAAGGACAATAAGCTGGAATGATTTTGCACAATAAATGGGCTACTTCTTGGTTTTGAATTTCTATACTTTCCAACCAATGACGCAGAGGATTTAGTAGACCATTATTAGATTCCATATGACTTGAGCTTTTCATGGTTAAATTTTTCTCCTGTTTGATTATTTATACTTGTTTTGAAGAGATAAATAATAGATTTTTTAGGTATAATTCCACTTTAATGTAGACGAGTGTGAAAAAAATGAGTTTTCCCTGAATATAACTATAGCTTTTGCTTAAAAAGCTGAAAACCTTTCTGCATAAGTGTTATCAAGCCATTTTTAAAAAAATATTTTTATAAGAATATTAAGCTTGAAATCTCAGAATACTTTAATTTATGCATCAGCTTGAACTCATAGTAATGAAGCAATCTATTAGTTACAAGTTTGATTCATCCAAAAGCGAGGATATCATCATGAAAGGTTTAATTTGTGGTAGTTTATCTGCTTTAATACTTACTACATCTACTGCGGCGATCGCTACACCTGTAAAGTATGAACAGTCAAATGCAGATAGACATAGACAATCTCAAGTAGCATTTAACGTAGACGTTCCCCATATTACTCACTCTGGTGTACGAAATGATACTCATTTTATTAGAGTGGCAGTAGTTGGTATGTCTCTGCAAGACCTAATGATTTCGTTACCAAGTCAGATGGAACGCTTTAATGGAGTTCGGATTCAAGATCGCTCGGGTAGAGAAATTGCAGCTAAAACAGAGATTAGTAAAGAACGTTTGTCAATCACCTTTGACCAACCCGTAAATCCTGGAAGTTCTGTGGAAGTACAATTTACAGGTGTGCAAACAAGAATTCCAGTTCATAAAATCCTACTTTATGGAGTAACCGCTAAAAGGGTTGGATTGGCAGGAGACATCCCTATTGGAACAGCGAGAATTGATCTTCCCGATAAAGGTTAGAATATACAGCATAAATTAGGAGTCAAAACTCAGAAGTAAAATTTCCTTTAAATCTCGCCCTTGAGTTTAAAAGGTTTACCTCATTAACTTGCAAAATACTGTATATTCAAAAGTGCCGACTTTGTTAACAGAGTTGGCATTTAAATGTTAGTATTTCTATTTAAATATAAAGATAAAAATCATTATAAAATAAAAATTCCTTTAAAGCTTATTGATTAGTGCAATATGGCATACATTAAATATCAATTTGAAAAAGGTTGACAGACAAGCCGACTTTATAAACTTTCTTTACTTCTGCTTCCTGTTTCCTGCCTTCACTAGCTATACAGGTAAACTTATTGTAAATATACTCCCTTCCCCTAACTTTGATTGCACGCTCACACTACCCCCCATACCTTCTACAAGTGTCTTGACAATCGATAAACCCAAACCGCAACCCCCAGTCATATGACTGCGGGATTCATCTACGCGGTAAAATCTCTCAAAAATACGTGCTTGGTGTTGCAAAGGAATGCCATAACCCTTGTCGCAAACTTGAATAATTGCTGTTTCCTTAAGTTGATTTAACTTGAAAATCACAGGTGTATCAGCTTCAGAATATTTAACAGCATTATCAATCAAATTCAGTAATACTTGTTTGATACGACTGTAGTCTACTTTCACTTCAATTGGATAACTTGTTGACTCAATGGTAATGACGCGATCGCTATATTTTTCTGCCATAACTACAATTTCTTCAATTAAGTCATTCAGCACGTAAGATTTCATCTGAAAGTGCAAATAACCACTATCTGCTCTTGCTAAATCAAGTAAATCTTGTAGCAGGCGGATGGTACGTTCGGCTTCTGATGCAGCAGTTTCTAAAGCTTCTTGTTGGGTTTGAGTTAAGTTATTCTGCCGTCGCAAAACGCTTTGTAAGTAACCATGTACAATTGTCAAAGGTGTGCGTAACTCGTGAGAAACATTACTCACAAATTCTCGTTCTTGCTCCCACGATTGAGAGAGGCGCGACAACAGCATAGTTAAGGTTTGAGCTAATTCTTTAACTTCGCTGGGTGCATTATCAAGATATAATTGTGCTTTTCCTAAATCTTCTGCGGAAATGACAGCAGTCATTTGACTTAGCTGGCGCAGAGGTTGCAGAGAACGCTTAATATAAAATGCGATCGCAGCTGTTAAGACAATAATTGCCAAAATACTAGTAACACCTAAACTCTGCACCATTACCACAAACATTGTCTGTTCGCGGGTAATATCTTTCACAACAAATAATTCGCCCAGTAACTTACCCTGTACTTCTATAGAAGCACCACATAAAACAAAGTAGCTTTGGTTAACTTTGTAAACTTGCGATCTAATCGGCATCTGAGTCAAGGATATTAACTCAGCTAGCATAGAATCAGATAACGAATCTAAAGTTGTAGATTTTGCTAATATTTGATTATTAGGACTTTTTACCCATAATAATATATTGGTATTTGCTAAGTTATCAATGGCCTTTTGCAAACCAGTTTCAGGCTGCATCATTTCACTATAAATTTGTACATCTCGCGGCAAACGCTTGGCGATTTGTTCTATGTTATACTTATGACTATCAATTAAGATTTGCTGCATTTTCCAACTAGTCCATGTAGCGAGGCTACCTAATACCAAAGCTGAAAATGTAGCTATGCCAATTGTTAGGCGTAACTGTAATGAAAATGGATCTATATTTCTCCAAACTCTTTTGATTTGCTTCACTGTTCGGGTTGTGTTTTGGGTGCAAAAAAAGGCTTTACTAATAAAATCAGACTGCTAAATTTAATTTGATTGGCAACATCTATATCTTTAGTTATAACTGATTTAAAATTACCTCTGTTGCATACCTACAGTGAAAAGAGCGGTTATTCCAAAAAGATTACTAAAAATTTTTATTTCATCGCCCTCTTGAGTCTGCAAAGCCTCTCTAATAATAATTTAAATGCATTCACTAGTAATTAAATTAATTTAAGCTGAGAATTTTATTAAAACTTCTGCTACTGTTAAAGCCAGTAGAGATAAACTCGAATGTCTCTGCTGGCTTAAATACATAAGTTTAGCGTGTATTTATACTATTAAGATAGCTTGTTTATCTTGCTCAATTTCTAGTTCCTGATGTTGTGTTTCATACTCACAAAATTGCTGAATAAGTTTAGCAACTAAACCTGTCCACCCAGTTTGATGACTGGCTCCAATTCCAGCTCCATTATCGCCATGAAAATACTCATGGAATAAAATTAAATCTCGCCAGTACGGGTCATTTTGAAACTTCTGTTTTCCACCATAAACAGGACGTTGACCAGAGGAATTTTGCAAGAAAATTTTAGTTAGCCTTTGAGATAGTTCTGATGCAACTTCCCAAAGTGTCATCATTTGACCAGAACCTGTGGGACATTCCACTTTAAAATCATCTCCTAGGTAATAATGAAACTTTTGCAAAGATTCAATTAGTAAGAAATTCACCGGGAACCAAATAGGGCCGCGCCAGTTAGAATTACCACCAAATAGATCGCTACTAGATTCAGCTGGTTCATAATCTACACGAAATTGGCAACCGTTAACATCAAAAGTATAAGGTTGTTCGGCATGAAATCGAGAAAGTGCGCGAATACCGTAGGGGCTAAAAAACTCGCTTTCATCCAGCATTTTTTGCAAAATACTTCTTAATTTGTCCCGTGAAACAATTGCTAGTAATCTTCTAGCACCCATCCCTCTTGTTTCCATGCAAGCTACATTTTGTCGCAAATCAGGACGGTTTTGGATAAACCATTCCAATCGCTTTTTAAAACCAGGAAGCATTTTTAAGGTTTCTGGTTCAATTGTTTCAATAGCAAATAGAGGAATTAATCCCACCATTGACCGAACTTTCAAAGTAATCTGTCGTTCCGATAGATGTAACACATCGTAATAAAAACCATCTGATTCATTCCACAAACTGGCTTCCATTTCGCCAATTTTGTTCATAGCGTCAGCAATGTAAAGAAAATGCTCAAAAAACTTAGTAGCAATGTCTTCGTAAACAGGATTAGTCTTTGCTAATTCTAAAGCGATCGCCAACATATTTAAACAATACATACCCATCCAACTAGTACCATCAGATTGGTCGATATGTCCACCTGTTGGTAAAGCTGCACTGCGGTCAAATACACCTATGTTATCTAACCCTAGAAATCCTCCTTGAAAGACATTATTACCACGAGCATCTTTGCGATTTACCCACCAAGTAAAATTGAGCATTAGTTTTTGAAACACTCGTTCTAAAAACTGTCGGTCTGTTCGCCCGTAAATTTTTTGCTCAATCTTATAAATACGCCAAGTCGCCCAGGCATGAACTGGCGGATTAACATCACTAAATTGCCATTCATAAGCAGGAATTTGCCCATTAGGATGCATATACCATTCCCGTGTTAAAACATCCAATTGGTACTTAGCAAAATCTGGATCGATCATTGCTAAGGGAATGGTGTGGAATGCCAAATCCCAAGCCGCAAACCAGGGATATTCCCACTTGTCAGGCATGGAAAGAATATCTTCATTGTAGAGATGAAACCACTCTTGATTTCTGCCATTTTGGCGTTCTGATGGGGGTGGCGGTGTGTTGCGATCGCCTTTCAGCCAATCCTCTAAAATATAGTGATAAAATTGCTTACTCCAAAGCATTCCTGCAAATGCTTGTCGCTGCACATTCCGCATATCTTCACTGAGAGGATATGGTGTAATGCGCTGATAAAATTCATCTGCTTCTTTTTGCCTTTTCAAAAAAATTGCATCAAAATCTTTACCCAACGGTTCAACAAAATCAGATACATCACTGAGCCGTAATTTAATAATTTTAGTTTCACTGGCACCAACTGTTAATATATAATTAGCAGATGCTTTTGTACCAAATTTATCGGGATTTACTGCTGTTTTTTGATTATGTACAATATAGTCATTAATGCCATCTTTGACATAGGCAGATGTATTAGGATAATCAAACAATCGTTGATAATTTGTCTCGTTTTCTGTAAAGAGAATTTCGGTTGCTTCCTGACAATATAGCCACCTCTTTCCTAAAGTTGGGTGACATGCCTCAATAATATTGCAGCCATTATATGATTTAATCTCTTTTAAAGTAGGTTTATTTGTATCCCCATTCCAAGACCAAGTATTACGAAACCAAATAGTAGGTAACAGGTGCAGTGTCTTAGCTTCTGTTCCTCGATTTGTTACTTTGATTTGAATGAGAATATCTTCCGCAGAATCCTTAGCATATTCCACAAATATATCAAAGTAGCGATTGTCATCAAATACACCTGTATCTAACAGTTCAAATTCTGGTTCTCGACGATTTCGGCGTTGATTTTCTGCAACTAACTGGGAGTAAGGAAAGGCTGTATGAGGATATTTGTACAGCGCTTTCATATATGAATGAGTGGGGGTACTGTCTAAATAAAAATAATATTCTTTGACATCTTCGCCGTGATTACCTTCACTACCAGTCAACCCAAAGATTCTTTCTTTAATGATAGAATCTTCGCCATTCCAAAGGGCGATCGCAAAACAAAGTCGTTGATGATTATCAGAAATACCAAAAATCCCATCTTCACCCCAACGATAGGCGCGAGAACGAGCTTGATCGTGGGTAAAATAGTCCCACGCAGTACCATTAGGACTGTAGTCTTCGCGCACAGTTCCCCACTGGCGATCGCTCAAATAAGGCCCCCATCTGCGCCAATGGGCTACGTGATTTAATGCTTCTTGTAACCTAATTTCTTCTTGGGTTGGAGTTTTCATAATCTTACCCTGTGCATGTTTGCACTTTGCTTGAGTTTATTTGCTATGTGGAGTATCGCTTTTTTAACCAAGATGACGCTGAAATTTCGATTAAGAATTGATGGTAAAATTAATAAATAAAAATGTAGGATAAACTCATAAAAAAATCATATAACTTTTTGTTAGCTATTTAATCTGTTTCCAAAGGAATTTCACTTTAGCTATATCCTTATGCTAGTTTGGAGATGGAAATACTAGACTGCTAAGCAAGAGAGTGAGAAATGCATACCAAACAACGCTTCTACACTCCAGAAGAATATTTGGCACAAGAGGAAGTTGCAGAGTTTCGCAGCGAGTACCGAGATGGAGAAATCGTGCCTATGACGGGTGGCTCAATCAATCATAATCAAATTGCAGGCAATGTCTACGCTTATTTGAAATTCATACTTCGTAAAACAGATTTCAAACCATATATCGGTGATTTGCGGTTGTTAATTCCCCGGTATCGACAGTATACATATCCAGATATATTTTTGATTAAAGGTCAGCCAGTTTTTCAAGAGCAACGTAGAGATACAATTTTGAATCCCTGTTTAATTGTTGAGGTTTTATCAAAATCTACAAAAGATTACGACCGTACCGATAAATTTCGTTACTATCGCTCTCTTCCAGAGTTTCAGGAATATGTATTAATTAATCAGTATGAAATTGGGATTGAGCAGTATACGAAGACAGAAGGAAATTCATGGCTATTTCGTGCCTACGAAGCTGACACTAAAAACATAGTTTTTGCTTCAATAAATGTGGAAATCACAGTCGAAGATATCTATGAAAATGTTGACTTTAATTTGGCAGATACAGAAAGGTGAGAACTAGGCTAACTCAATACTTAAGTCCTGAGTTATTTCCTGCATCAACTCTCTGTCGCCAACCAAGCGCGTAAAACCTCTGCCACTGTCCACGCTTGGGCAATACATCCTCGTGGAGTTATCGGGGCATCACCATCAAAAATCTCGCTGAGACTGCCAAGACCATGTGCGGTGAGATGATTAGCCATTGGCTGGAGAAATTGACGCGCCTGCTGGGGATTTTTGTAGACGCGCAGGTGTGCTAGAACAAACGGCCCCAACAACCAACCCCAGACTGTTCCCTGGTGATAAGCCCCATCACGATGATACCGATCGCCACCATATTTTCCCTGATATTGAGAATGGTTGGGAGCAAGCGATCGCAATCCATGGGAAGTTAGTAGCATCTGCCCACAAACACCTACCACTCCTCTTTGTTGGGCTGGAGTGAGCGGACTTTCGGGTAAGGACACGGCGAAAATTTGGTTAGGGCGCAACGATGCATCGTCCCCATCGGGACTATCTAGCACATCGTAGCAGTAGCCTGTCTTCTGATTCCAAAAGCGAGAAAACCTAACTTGGGCGCAGTCGGCGATCGCCTCATACTCTTGGTGGGGCTTGCCAAGAAGACGGGCAAACTTTGCCATTGTCCGTAGAGCATTATACCATAGAGCATTGACTTCCACAGGTTTGCCAATGCGAGGCGTTACTACCCAATCTCCAACCTTGGCATCCATCCAAGTAAGTTGTACGCCCATTTCCCCTGCATAAAGTAAACCATCAGTAGAATCGAGGTGGATGTTGTAGCGTGTGCCGCGACAGTGCCAGTTGACGATGTCTGCCAGCACGGGGAATAGTTCCATCAGCAAATCATTATCCTCGGTGGCGTTGTAGTAAGCACGAATGGCTTCAAAATACCAGAGAGTTGCATCGACTGTGTTGTATTCTGGTGTTTCACCTGCATCTGGAAAACGATTGGGCAACATTCCCCGATCTACATGCCTAGCAAAAGTGCGAAGAATCGAGCGTGCAACTTCTGGGCGACCAGTAGCAAGGGTCAAGCCTGGCAGGCTAATCATAGTATCGCGTCCCCAGTCACTAAACCAGTGATAACCAGCGATAATAGTTTTGCCATAAGGGTCTTTTGGCACGGAGCGGTCAACGATAAACTGGTCAGCAGCTAACACTAAACGATTGACCCAAGCAGGAGAATCGGCAGCATTAACAGGTCGGTTAGATTTCCAGAGTCCGATTAATTTCTGCTCTAGAGTCTGGCGGTGTTTGAGGGCTGCTTCAGCATTGAAGTCTGGTTGCTTCTCAGTGCTAGCAACAAACGTCAGCGCTTCCCCAGGATTGAGTGTAACTTCAAAAGTAGCGGCGTGGAGGTGGTCTTCTTTGTCGCTCAATCCCCGATAACGTTCAACTGCTAGGTCAAAGCCATAGTACCAGTTGTGAATAGGCGACGCACTACCCTGGTCGCTCAGCAGATATATTGGTACAGCATCAGGATAAGCAGTCACGCAAATCCCTTGTGTAACTGGCTCAACGCTCATTTGCCAGCCGTTGCTTTGGGTGTCGCCGTGGTAATCGCGGTAGTTGACCATTGCTTTAAGTGTCAGCTTCAGCGGTTGGGTAGCACGACACAGAATGTATTGAACATAGGTTGTATTGGCTCCCTGCTGCATCCATACTCGTTTTTCTAACAAAGCATCAGCAACAGCAAAACGCCACACGGGAATTGTCCCTTCTAGAGAAAAACTTTCGATGTGTCGATAGCCTTGGGGACTGACGATACCATCTGCCCAACGGTTCGTATTGACAGAATAAGAGCGAGTATCATACAGGACAGTTTCATCTAGTTTTGCCAGCAGTAAGGTGCGACCTAGAGGCGGTTGTAAAGCCGCTACTAGTAAGCCGTGATAGCGGCGGGTCAACAAACCTGCCACCGTTCCAGAGGCGTAACCACCAATGCTATTAGTAACCAACCATTCCCGTGACTCTGCGGTGTCGAGATTGCCGCAGATTTCCCGCCCAAATTCAATACACATAAGTCAACACTCTTTCTGGCGATCGGTATTTGGATTATCAGTTATGAATTCTATAGTCTGCTGAGAGTGTTATTAAGAGTTGATGAGAGAGCAATTGTTAGACAATTACAACTTCAAATTTTAACTGTTAATTAAGTCTGCCAGTAAGAACAAAGTATATGTTGATGGTTTGGTAGTTGCTCTGATTGGCTGAACCTAAATACGAGATGACATAAATTATCCGTTTTTCCAGTTCCAGAGCGATTAGCGTTCGTCGTACCCCTACGGGGAAGCAAGCTACGCGTAGCGTCTCGCAGACAAGACGTTGGCGCAGCCATCGCCTGTTTTTCCTTATTCCTCTTACTGCATTATTTGTCTATTTTGTCAATGTGTAAGTCCTGTAGATAATCAAATTACTGTAATAATTATTCAAAAATCTTAATTATTAAGTATAATTTTCATTAACAGGAGGTTACTACATTGATGTCACTTGAGTATGGATTTTATAAAAAAACACTGGATGGACGCTACAAAATCCTAAAAAAGCTAGGTGAAGGCAGCTTTGGTGAAACCTACTTGGCTAGAGATGAGAAACGTCCTAGCAAACCTTTATGTGTAGTGAAGCAACTCAAGCCAAAGCATAACCATCCAAAAGTACTAGAACTCTTTGAGCAGGAAGCAGTGATACTGGAGAAGTTGGGCGAACACCCTCAAATTCCCCGGCTTTTGGCTCACTTTACTATACACAATCAACTGTACATTATTCAAGATTACGTGGAGGGACACACCCTCAGAACAGAACTAGGGCGCGGAAAGCCACTTACAGAAAGCAATGTCATCAAGCTATTGCAAGACATTTTAGAAGTGCTGGTCTTTGTTCATCAAAACAATGTTATTCACCGAGATATCAAACCCGAAAATTTGATGCGGTGCAAACAGGATGGCAAGCTCTTTCTGATAGACTTTGGCTCTGTGAAAGAGCTTAGCACTCTCTCAATGGATTTTGAGAGGATAATTCGTACCACCGTATTCATTGGTACTTTAGGCTACATGCCTTTTGAGCAAGCCAGGGGTAAGCCTCGCCTATGCAGTGATATCTATGCTCTAGGAATGATCGGCATTGAAGCCTTAACAGGAATTTCTCCCTATCTTTTGCCAGAAGATTCTAGTACTGGGCAACTCTTCTGGCGCGATCGCGTACAGCACGTAAGCGATCGCCTGGCCGATGTTCTAGACACAATGGTATGTAACGACTGCAATTTGCGCTATCCATCAGCAGTGGAAGCATTGCAAGCACTGACTGCAATTAAAGTATTACCGCCATCGCCTTGGTTGCAATCATCTTTATCACCGCGATCGTTCAACTTCAACTCAATGGTCAGTTCACAATCCGGTCTCGATGTTGAGTTTGATCGCAGTGAGTTAGAGACTGCAATCCTACCTCTAAAAAAATTTGAGTTTGCGATCGCCACTGTTTCAGGGAAAAGCTCGTTTGCCTCCACACTCACTTGTGACATCACCCATAGTCGTGGATCGGGGCTATGCTTTATCGAAGAACTGGGCAATAGCATCGCCTTAGAAATGGTTTCTATTCCTGGTGGGCAATTTCTTATGGGTTCTCCCGACAATGAACGAGAACGATTTGATTCTGAAAGCCCACAGCATCCTGTGACAGTCCCATCCTTCTTTATGAGTAAGTTCCCAGTTACTCAGGCACAATGGCAAGCAGTCGCAATGCTTCCCTCAATCAACCGCGATCTCGAACCTGAACCCGCTAATTTTAGAGGGGCAAACCGTCCAGTAGAGCAAATTACTTGGGATGATGCCGTAGAGTTTTGTGCGAGGCTGTGTCAGAAAACAATGCGAAACTATCGATTGCCTAGCGAAGCCGAGTGGGAATATGCCTGTCGTGCCGGAACTACTAACTCATTTCATTTTGGTGAAACTCTCACTCCTAGCTTGGCAAACTATAGCCACAGTAACAACTCAAGCTATGGTGCTGGCTCCCACGGGTCGAATTATGGGCAAACAAGCCCAGTAGGCTCTTTCCCGGCAAGTGCCTTTGGGTTGTACGATATGCACGGCAATGTGTGGGAATGGTGCGCGGATCGCTGGCACGAAAATTATGAAGGCGCACCTTTGGATGGTACTGTGTGGTTGGATAGCGATGACGATCGCTCTCGTCTGGTTCGAGGTGGTTCTTGGAAAAGTTCTGCGAAGTTATGTCGATCTGCATACCGCAGTTGGAATCCTCGAGATGGTCGGGGCAATCTCCTGGGTTTTCGGGTTGCAGTTTCTTTGTAAAATTGTCAGTTGTTAGAGTTAGTGATTTCTTCCACTCCCCTGCTTCCCTACCCCTCTGCCCCTCTGCTCCCCTGCCCCTCTGCCCCCCTGCCTCCTACTCCTCTTCCTGCACATCTTGGGCAATTGCTGCCAACTCAGCTAGGGATTGAGCTACTGTTGCAGCTTGTTCTGATGTCTGATCGGCGATACTCGCAACTTCTAAAATAGCTTGGCTGGCAGCAGTTGAAGTTTCTAATTGATTTTCAGCCGCTTGGGTAAGTTCTTCAACCAGTGCGTTTACCTGGTCACTGATAGCGTTAATTTGATTGAGTATTTGCTGAGTTCCGTCTGCTCTTTGAGTAAGAGCGATCGCCTCTTCCTTTCCAGTCTCTATTAACGCCACCACCTCGTTATTTGCTGTGTCAATATCTGCAACCAAGGATGGGAATTCTGCAATATTGACTTCCAATTGCTGTGCCAGAGACAGGATTTGCTCGGTGGTTGCAGTAAACTCTCGATGTGCTTCGCTAGTACGGGTTGTGACCAGTGCAAGCTTCATCGTATGCAACTTGATTTGTGACACAACTTTACTCAGTTGGCTCACTCCTTGGGAGAGCTTTTGAGAAGGCTGGTCTAAGCACTTAGCCCTAACAGCAGCTTCCGCAATCGTGACTCGAATTGCAGAAATGCTTTCTAAAATCTGGTTTATGCCCTGCTGCCCATCTTGTACTGTTTGGTTGAGTTGCTGCTTTTGGGGTTCAGCTTGTTGGGCACACAGAAGCATTTCCCGAGTTGAATTAGTCAATGCTTGAATTTGATTATAGGTAGATGTCACATACTTTATCTGGCTCAATGTCTCAGAACAGAGACTTTCCACAACAGTTTCGCTACCCTGCACCAGTTCTGATACTTGATGCTGGAGTACTTGTTTTTGTTGATTCTGCTCGTTTAAAGCTGATTCAACAGAATCATACGCCTGCTCCATCTGATTTAAGAGCCTAGCATGGTCGAGAGCAAATCCCACCTGCATAGCTAATTGAGCAAATAAATCGATTTCAAACTGCTGCCACTCCCTAGGTACAGCACACTGGTGAGCAATTAGCAAGCCAAACAAGCGGTCATCTTTGAGAATCGGTGCTACCAAATTTGCCTTGACTGCAAAAGGTTCGAGTTGGCTAATGTGACAAGCACTCAATCCTGCTTCATAAATGTTGTTAGTGGCTTGCACTCGCCCGGCTTGATACTGTTCGACATAGCCCTCAGCGAAACAAGGGTCTTTGATGTTGGCTCGCAATGCTTTGGGAAAGCCTGGCAGTACAGCTTCAGCAATGACTGTGCCATACCAGTTGCTGTCAAAACCATAAACGATGACTCGGTCAGTACCAATTGCTTTGCGAATTTCGTTGACGGTGGTTTTGAGGACATCTTCTTCGCTGAGCGATCGCCGAATTTTGCGAGTAATGTCCGCAAGTAACTGGGTTCGCGTCCTCTCAGTATCAATCCGCTGGAGCAGTCTGGCATGGTCGAGAGCAAATCCCACCTGCATGGCTAATTGAGCAAATAAATCGATTTCAAACTGCTGCCACTCCCGCGGTGCAGCACACTGATGGGCAATCAACAAGCCAAACAAGCGGTCGTCTTTGAGAATCGGTGCTACCAGGTTCGCCTTGACTGCAAACGGTTCCAATTGGCTGATGTGACAACTACTCAGTCCGGCTTCATAAATATTATTGGTGGCTTGCACTCGACCTGCTTGGTATTGCTCGACATAGCCTTCGGCAAAACAAGGGTCTTTGATGTTAGCTTGCAATGCTTTGGGAAAGCCTGGAAGTACAGCTTCAGCAATGACTGTGCCATACCAGTTGCTGTCAAAACCATAAACGATTACTCGATCGGTACTAATTGCTTTGCGAATTTCGTTGACGGTGGTTTTGAGTACATCTTCTTCATTGAGCGATCGCCGAATTCTCCGAGTAATATCTATGATTAATCGGGCTTGGTCGGCTCTGGTGTCTATCTGTTCTAAAAGCTGGGCATGTTCCAGGGCAAATCCTACTTGCGTGGCAATTTCGGCGAACAAATCAATCTCAAACTGTTGCCAAACACGGGAGGTGGCACACTGATGCCCAATCAGTAAACTGAATAGCTGATTATCTTTAATAATGGGGGCGATTAAATTTGCTTTAACGGCAAATCGCTCCAATAATCCTATGTGACAATCCTTGAGGTTAGCTTGATAAATATCATCAATCGCTCGGACGCGTCCTTGGCGATATTGTTCGACGTACTCACCCTCAAAACAGGGATCGGAGACGGTCGCCCACAAGGTCTTAGGCAAACCAGATGCTGCTGCTTCTTCTATAAACGTTCCACTGCCATTGGAGTCAATACGAAAGATAGCCACGCGGTCTAGCCTAAAAGCTTCACGCACTTCTTCAACAGTTGTTCTGAGAACATCTTCTTCAGATAGTGCTTGGCGAATGCGACGAGTAATATTGATTAATATCTGGGATTGCCCGGCCTCAACTTCTTGTTTCGAGAGCAACTCTGGCAACTGTTGTTGTAGTAGGTTAATGTTTGTCTCTAAAGCGACTAGTTCGTCTTGACCAACAACGCGAAGTTGAGTCCTGACTTCCTCTAGCTGTAATCTATTAACTAAAGCGTTAGATTTCTTGGCAGCAGAAAGAACTCGACGAGTAGCACGATTTGCTATCAAAGCGGCGATCGCTCCTGCCGCTACAGCCATTACCCCAGTGTTTAGCAACAGAGATGAGCGGTATTTGTTGAGCGCCAGGTCAACTTCTGTGGCAGCTGCGGCACTTGTAAGTTTTGCTTGGGTAATTTGCTCAGTTATGGACTGACTGCCAAGGTAGTTAGCTATGCCAACTGTCAGCACTGGCAGTATAGTCAAGGCGATCGCCCAAGCAGTTGTTTTCGACTTCAAGCTCCATTGTTGCCTAGGCCTCAGTGACTTTGGACTGCTAGAGGAACTGTTGAGCTTTGTCATACACCTACCGAATTCTAACTTAGTCAAATGCTAACGTACACTACTAAACCACTGAGTAATGCCTTGGGCTAAAGCTTTTGCCATCTTCTTTTGTTTTGCTGGGTTTACCACCTCCTCAAATTCATTGGGATTGCTCATAAAACCCAATTCCAGCAACACTGATGGCGCAGCTGCCGGACGTGTTAGTGCCAAGTTATCCCATAACACACCATAGGAAGGTCTGCCTAGCTTTTTAACGACATAGTTATGCAAAAACATTGCTAAATTGTGGGCTTGGGGATGATACCAAAAAGCTGCAAATCCCTTGGTTTTTTCAGCATCGCCATCATCAGGTAAAGAGTTGTGATGAATAGAAATCGCGATCGCTGGTTCTTGTTGACTAATAATAGCTTGACGTTCTGGCAGAGAGAGATCCTTGTCAGTGTCTCTAGTCATCACCACCGTTGCTCCT
Organism: Dendronalium sp. ChiSLP03b; assembly: GCF_034531165.2. Classification (NCBI taxonomy): domain Bacteria; kingdom Bacillati; phylum Cyanobacteriota; class Cyanophyceae; order Nostocales; family Nostocaceae; genus Dendronalium; species Dendronalium sp. ChiSLP03b. The sequence continues at coordinate 30,646 of NZ_JAVRBR020000132.1, forward strand.
TGCTGCACCAACTCGTCGCGCAGTAACTTTGATACTGTCAAGTTAATATCTTTTTCTAAATACCCAGTCGGCCCCGCAGCACCAGATTCTTTACCGCCATGACCTGGATCGAGTACAATTTTGATACCAGATAAAGGCTTTGGTCTTTTTTGCCCAATTGCAGGCGGATGACGCAAAGCCAAAACCAGGGTTGTACCGTCGTATCTCAGCTTATATCCCCACTGTTGAGCTTTTTTGAGGTTAAAGGTGTATTGTGCCTGTCCTGGAGCTATTTGTTGCCAATCCAGGCGAGAAATTAGTGGGTCATCATCCAAACGAATAATATCTGTTTGGGCAGTGGTGTTGTAGAGTGTGAGGGTGATATTACGCTCACCTTGCTGCACGCTGACAGGTACAGGAACTTGCAGCGGGAAAACTATCTCTGTGGCATTGGAGAGTTGACGGTATCCGACACTGCGAATAATTGTGCGTGGCGGAACTGCACCTGGTAAGAGGCGAGTCTCATTACTATTTATCCAAGCTCCATAGTCTAGGCGTAACCATTCACCTTCCCTACCTGTAACTGCTGCCCGTGTTCCTTTAGGCAGTGGGGTGAGTCGAGAATAATCGGTACTGGGGCCAGTGCGAGCAACGCCTGAGTCTACTGCTACCTCAGCAACTGGCAACTGTGCGGGTGAGAGGATTTGAATTTTGCCAGTCCCTGGTTGAGTTATTGTCTTGCCATTGAGCGTCAGTTGAAACTGAGGTTGTCCCAAATCTACTTCTTTAGTTGAATTAGGGACAACAGCACCAGAGTAGATGTTGTTACCGTAAATTAAGGTTAAGACATTAGTATCAGGTTGTGGAACCGTAGTGCAACCCTCATACTTTCCTGCGGTAGACTGGGCAGTAGGCTGATTTCGTCCCGTGAGGGCTGCCAAATTATTTGGTAATTGTGCCTGCTGAGGCTGGAGCGAAAGTGGAACAGTTTGATTAGCCAGATTAACAGAGACACTGGCATTGGGGGGTGCGATCGCGCTAAAACAAATTAGTTCTCCAGGTAGTCTGGCAATATCAGATGCTGGCGTGAGAGAACCTTTAGCAAAGGCTAACCCCTGTGGTAACTCAGCCTGAGTGGAAACCCTAATCACCTTAATCTGAACTTCTTGATTTTGGTGACGCACAGTAAAGAGATTCTCTCCCAACTGCAAAGGTAAACTTGGGGAAAAATGCCCGGCCTGACTGCGAGTAATTGGCTTACCATTGATCAGAACCTGACCATCTGTTGGTGCTGTGCCAAGAAAGAAGATTTTTTCCGCACTCGTCTGGTAGTTTGTCTGGGGAAAAACAACTACAAGAGATGACTCTGCCAATGCTACAGAGGAGGTGGCAATACAGCTTAATACTACTAATCCTAGAAGTTTTTTCACGGCAAAATCACAGAAGATTTACCACAGTGACTGTGGCACAATGACCAAGATAAGGATGAAGACCAAAGTGTCAAGGATGAAGGATAAATTTTATACTTCAAACTTCAGACTTCAAACTTCAGACTTCACACAGATGTACTTTGAGAAGTTGCTAAAAAATTCAAACTACTATGACTAAGTTTATCTTTGTCACTGGAGGTGTAGTTTCCAGTATCGGCAAGGGCATTGTAGCAGCAAGCCTGGGACGTTTACTCAAATCGCGGAATTATTCGGTGTCGATTCTGAAACTCGACCCTTACATTAACGTCGATCCAGGTACGATGAGTCCCTTTCAGCATGGAGAGGTGTTTGTTACTGAAGATGGTGCTGAGACAGATTTGGACTTGGGGCACTACGAACGTTTTACCGATACCTCTATGTCCCGGCTGAACAGTGTTACCACTGGCTCGATTTACCAAGCGGTAATCAATCGAGAGCGTCGTGGAGACTATGATGGCGGCACAGTGCAGGTGATTCCCCACATCACCAATGAAATAAAAGAACGGATTTTATTGGTTGCCAAAGATACTAATCCATCTGTAGTAATTACAGAAATAGGTGGTACGGTGGGAGATATTGAATCGCTGCCATTTTTGGAAGCTATCCGCCAGTTGCGTAAGGAAGTAGGACGGCAGAATGTATTGTATATGCACGTCACCTTAGTGCCGTGGATTGCCTCTGCTGGTGAAATGAAAACTAAGCCGACGCAGCATTCGGTAAAGGAACTCAGATCCATTGGTATCCAACCGGATATTTTAGTTTGTCGGTGCGATCGCCCCATACCTGTGGGATTAAAACGCAAATTGTCAGAATTCTGCGATGTTCCCGAAGCATGTGTAATTACATGCCAAGATGCCAGCAGTATTTATGAAGTACCGTTGATTTTAGAACGGCAAGGACTAGCACAGCAAGCGCTAGAGTTGTTGCACATGGAACAGCGGCAACCAAATCTGGTGCAGTGGCAAACCATGGTGGATCGATTGTACAGTCCCAAATACACTGTAGAAATTGCCATTGTCGGCAAATATGTCAGCTTAGGAGATGCCTATCTTTCTGTAGTCGAAGCACTGCGTCATGCTGCCATTGCTACTCACGGCGATTTGCGCTTACGTTGGGTAAACTCAGAAGATTTGGAGACTGAACCAGGTGAAACTTATCTGGCTGGTGTAGATGGTGTGCTTGTGCCAGGAGGTTTCGGTGTTCGGGGAGTAGACGGCAAAATTGCCGCAATAAAATATGCCCGCGATCGCCAAATTCCTTTCCTAGGTTTATGCTTGGGTATGCAATGTTCCGTGATTGAATGGGCCAGGAACGTAGGCGGATTAACAGGTGGTAACAGTGCTGAATTCGACCCCACCACCAACTATCCAGTAATTAACTTGTTGCCAGAACAACAGGACGTAGTTGATTTAGGCGGCACAATGCGCTTAGGACTATATCCTTGTCACATTCTTCCCAACAGTCTAGCTTTCAAGCTGTATCAAGAAGAAGTAGTTAACGAACGGCATCGTCATCGGTACGAGTTCAACAATAATTACCGCCAGTTATTGTTAGATTCTGGTTATCTGATCAGTGGTACTTCCCCCGACGGACGCTTAGTTGAAATTGTGGAATTTCCCCAACATCCCTTTTTTATATCTTGCCAATTTCATCCAGAGTTTAAATCGCGTCCGAATAACCCTCATCCTTTATTTAAAGGGTTTATGCAAGCCGCGATCGCCCGTACCCATCCAACCACTGGCTTACAAACTCCTGTGGAGGTATCTTGATAAATTCAAAAGTCAAAAGAAATTTTTTGATTTTTGAATCGACGCACAACAACATTAACTTAGAACTTGAGTAAATTTTGACATACAGGGTGACTATCTTTCATAAACTTCGGACTTAAGGAGATGTTGTGGCGTACTGGGTGAAAATCCTTTACGAGAGGAAAGAATATGTAGTTAATTTCGACAGTGTTAATGCTTTTTGTTACGAACAGAATGGCAGGGTTACCTTTTGGTTGCCCGATAGTGCTATTCCAATTGTGATCAACCCACAAAATAACCTGGACGACTATCAAAAAGTTCTGAATTATCTAGAATGCGTTACTGGCTTAGAAATAGAAAATGCTCACTGGGTAAAAATCATTTATGAAAGAAATGAATATGTAATTAACCTTACCTGTATCAGTTCCTTTTGTCAGGAATCTAATGGCAGGATAACTTTTTGGTTGCCTGATGGCACTATCCCAATCATTATCAACCCTGTGAGTAATCCAGATTCTTATGAAAAAGTTTTACAATTCGTTCAGAAAGCAACAGGATATTCTTTTTCTTAAAATTCCCGTCTAGTTGGTATTATAACTGCTCGCTTCACCAATAGCGTATAATCTAATATCTTAAAAGGTGTTGCCATGCCAACTTCGCTGCACCCACCATTCCCGCCGAGTTGCCCAATTCTGCTGGCAAAATTTGTAAACCCAGACGAGATGTAGGCATAACTCGCTTCTCAATTTCTGCCTTAACGGCTGGGAAGAAAAATTCAAAACTAGCACTGACACCGCCACCAATCACGATCGCTTCTGGTGTCAGGACATAAATCAAACTGGTCAAGCCAACGCCCAAATAGATACCATATTCTTGCCAAAAAGTCAAAGCATTAATATCTCCTGCTTCAGCAAGAGCGCCCAATTCCGCTGGTTCTCTCCCTGTGCGGCGACGAATAGCCATCACCGAGGCATACTGTTCCAAAGAGCCTTGATTGCCACTGTTACATATTGGCCCATGAGGGTTGAAGGAGATTAAACCCAATTCTCCAGCTGCTCCTTGACATCCTGTAAACAGTTTGCCATCCAGGATAATCGCACCACCAACCCCAGTCCCCAAAGTCAGCAGGATAAAATTTTGAAAGCGGCGACCAGCTCCCAACCAAGCTTCTCCCAGACCCGCACAGTTAGCGTCGTTAGCAACAATGGTAGGTTTGTCAGTTTTAGCTTCTAACCAGTCTGCTAAAGGGACATCATGCCATCCTGTCAAATTAATGGCGATTTTAGCAATGCGTCCTGTGGCATCCGCAGGGCCAGGAGTACCAACAGCAATAGCAATAGTTTGATTATCTGGGTCAACTTGAGCGATCGCATCTACCATGACAGCTGTAACTGCTTCTGGTGTCGCAGGTTGGGGGGTTGGTACAGTCAGACATTGCAAGCAAGTACCATCTTCGTTGAATCGTCCCAGCTTAATCGCTGTTCCCCCCAAATCAATGCCAATTACTTCAGGTTTAACCACAATTGCACATCCGAAACATTCAGGTATTTATACTATGGCTGAGATGGGGAGGCAGGGGACGAAAAATCATACCTGACGACTGACCATTGACTCATCCTCAATTACGAATTAGTACAAGTTACCAGAATTTGTGGCTCTTTAGCTACTTGAGAAAGGCGACCCCCTTGGTGGTGTTGGAGGGCGATCGCTCAAGTTACAAAAGTGCTATTCATGAATAATGACAGTAGTTTACTTCCGTTTTTCCTGAAAGTAACTCTCTGGTTCACCCGAACGCACGGATGCAAGTCGCAAATTAGTGACTCTGTATGAAGTTACATCCACTTGACCTTGCCAAATTGTCACTGGTGTACCTCGTAAGATACCAGAAAGGGCGACGGAAAGCATGAAGCCGCCAGCAGCAGCGGCGATTAAAGAAAGGTTATCTTTCACACAAATCTCTCAGTAACAACTACAAAAAATATTTAGACGACGAAACAGTTTTTTGGTGTCCTTTGTCAGCGGTCGGCAGAAAAGAAAAAACCGATCGCTGACTGTTGACTATTTCCGGATTCCATTTTCTCGCCGTAATCGGGGATTGACAAATTCATTTAGCCCCTCACCAAGTAGTGATAACCCTACCACCATGAATGTCATTGCTAAACCGGGGAAAAGCGTAGTCCACCAAATGCCTGTGGGTAGTGCTTCTAGAGCTTGTTTTAAGTCATGTCCCCATTCTGGCACTTCTTCGGGAAGCCCTAGGCCTAAAAAGCCCAAGCCGCCTAATACTAAAATCGCATCGGCGGCGTTAAGGGTGAATAGTACGGGTACGCTTTGAATGACGTTGAAAAATAGATATCGAGAAAGCACAATCCAGGTGGAAGCGCCCATTGCTTGCGCCGCTTCGATGAAAACTTCAGTTTTCACGCTCACAGTGTGGTTGCGGACAACGCGGTAATATTGAGGGATGTAAGCAATGCTAATGGCGATCGCAGCATTCAAGATTCCCCGCCCCACTACAAATGCTAGCGTTACCGACAGCAGTAGCCCTGGTAGGGTGTAGATGCTATCCATCAAAAACAGCAACATCTTATCTAATCTCCCGCCGAGATAGCCACTCACCATGCCTAATGGCACACCAATAATCATACTCAGCGCTGTTGCTAAGATTACAACTTGCAGCGCCGCTTGAGCGCCGAATATCGTGCGGGAAAATACATCATGCCCCAAACGACTTGTACCGAACCAGTGTTGGGCTGATGGCGGATTCTGAATTGGATTAGAAAGAAATTCCTTCGGGTTTTGCAGCCATCCCCAAGCCTGAAATACAGGTGCAAAGAAAGCCAGGAAGATGAAAAACAGAGTAATTGCCAACCCAATCAGCATTAATTTTTGAGAAAGGTTGGAATTTTTGGGAAGTCGTAAAAATGTTGGCAGCTGAAGTTTGGTAATGGTCATGAGCGATCGCCTGCATCAAGCAAGATACGCTGACCATTGTACATATGGGAGTAAGGAGTGGCGAGTGGGGAGTAGGAATTGGAAAAATTCTTTCCAATTCCCCAATCCCGATTTCCCACTCCTAGAGATTACTTTCAATTAGCTGGCGGTACTCGCTCTTTTGCTTAACGCCTTTGACTTCCTTCAACAGTTCCTTATTTTTGAACAATTGAATTGTCGGCGTTCCAGTGACATTAGCATTTTCGGCAATATCGCGGTCTTTATCGATGTCAATTTCCACAAAGTGAATTTTGCCGTCGAATTCATCCACTACTCTATTTAATATGGGCTTTAAGGTATGGCAAGGGCCGCAACCAGGAGATACATATTTAACAAGGAGTGGGCGATCGCTTTCGTGGAACAGCTTCCGCAATGCGTAACCCCCTTCATGGCGTGTCGCCTGCAAATTAAATCCGGCTTCTTCTTCGGCTTCAGTTTTTCTTGCGGCTTGCTGATGTTCTAATTCATTAACTGGTGTCTCTGGCTTTTGATGGAATTCTTGTATCAAACCATTGGACGACAACCAACGTTCTGCCAGCATCGCCGCCATACAGCCAGTACCAGCAGCTGTAATTGCCTGACGAAACTCATGGTCCTGCACGTCACCAGCGGCATAAACGCCCTCTACACTTGTTTCCACAGAACCAGGCTTGGTGATAACGTAACCCACTTCATCTAGTTCTAGTTGCCCCTTAAATAGAGAAGTGTTGGGAGTGTGACCAACAGCGTAGAATAATCCTTTAGCGTCCAGTTGGCTCTCTTCACCAGTTTTGGTATTGCGGATTTTCACCCCTTGCATATGACCGTCACCGAAAATATCCACGGCTTCTGTGTTCCAATGCACCTGGATTTTCGGATTATTCAAAACCCGGTCTTGCATAGCTTTAGAAGCCCGCATTTTATCGGAGCGCACTAACATATTTACCTTAGAACCATACTTGGTAAGGTAAATTGACTCTTCCGCCGCTGAGTCACCAGCACCAATGACAGCCAGTTCTGCACCGTGGAAAATTGGTGTCGCACCATCGCAAATTGCACAAGCCGAGATACCCCGACTCCAAAACTCATGTTCGTTAGGTAAACCCAGACGCTTTGCCGTGGCACCAGTCGCAATAACCAAGCTATTGGTTTTAACTTCCCTTTCTTGCGATCGCACGGTAAAAGGACGCTGACTTAAATCAACTGATATCACATCCTCAGTATATAATTCAGCCCCCCAGCGCTCTGCTTGCGCCTTCATTTGATCCATCAGTTCCGGCCCGGTAATGCCTTGGGGAAACCCAGGAAAGTTCTCTACTTCCGTCGTTGTCATTAATTGCCCACCAGGCAACCCCCCGGCTTGGAAACCTTCAAATACAACGGGTTTCAGGTTAGCTCGTCCTGCATAAATAGCGGCTGTGTACCCTGCTGGCCCAGAACCGATAATCACCAAGTTTTCTACAGTCGGGTTAGTCATGACAGTTATAAATGAACTCATAACGACTACGCTTAATATAACATAATAAATTGCGATCGCCAATTGGAAAGATGAGGAATGGCGCGAGAGCGATATCTTCTGGAGCGATCGACGCTGCATTTAGCTTGCTTCCCTGTAGGGAGGGATACGACAAGCCACTTCAATATCTAGGAAGTTTCTTGCGGAAATTACTGAGATTAAATTTTAGTAGAAACTTTTTTTACCAGAGGTGATAGATCGGCAATCGCCAGTGGGTAAGTTCTTTGTAGGAAACAGCGATCGCCTTCTACCCCCAAACTTCAGGAGAAACCCCATGCTCAAGCCAGAACTACAAGCTAAATTCCTCAACCACCTCAGCAACCGTAAGAATAAAGAAGAAGAAGGTTTTACTTTAATTGAGTTGCTAGTTGTAGTAATTATTATCGGTGTACTTGCAGCTATTGCGTTGCCTTCACTACTCGGTCAGGTAAATAAAGCTAAACAAGCTGAAGCCAAGAACAACGTCGGTACAATCAACCGCGCCCAGCAAGCCTTCTTCTTAGAATACCAAGGTTTTGCTAAAGATATGTCAACATTGCAAGTAGGGGTTAAGAGCCAAACTGAAAATTTCTTCTACTCTGTTGTTACAACCGCTGATCTAGGAATCATTTATGCCTCGGCATATAAAAAAGCGTTGAAATCATACTATGGAGCAGTCGGTACTCAAACAGGTGCCGGTGCTACCTCTGAAGCACTGACAGTAGCAATAGCTTGTGAATCTCCAGATCCCAAAGATGTAGCTAACTTTGCAGCTGTGGCTAATACGCCCGCTGCTGATATCAATACAGCTGGTCCCACTACTTGTGCTAACGATTACAAGAGTTTAGCTAGATAAGACAAAATCTATTTGATTTATCTGAAAATTACAGCTATTTCTAGCTGATGTTTTGTAGGAGTGAGTAGTGTAAAGGCTACTCACTTTTGTCTTATATATTGAGTGAGATAATATGAATAAATCTGATTTGATTGATCCTCAAGTTAAATTGCAACAAAAAGGGTATGAGTTACTACTCCAAGGTAATTACCTTCAGGCTGCTAGTATTTACGAGCAAATAATTGCTAGAGAACCCGATGTCAAGTCCAATTATTGGTATTTAGGCTTAATCTTGTTGTTACAGGGACAAGAAATAGAAGCCCAGACGACTTGGTTAATGGCAATAATGGAAGAAGAACCAGAACAAATCGGGGCTGAGAATGCAGAATTAAGAGAAATATTAAAAACAGAAGCAGAACGCCAAGAAAAGCTAGAAGAATATTCAGTTGCTTGGAAGATTAGACAAAGTATTAAAGAACTTTTTCCTAAAGATGTTCACAATTTATTGCATCTCGTACAACTAGCAATAGAATCAAAAACATATAAAAGTAAGGATTTACAAGAATATGGTTTGATTGAAATACTCCAATCAGAGCCAAAGCTAGAAGTTAATTTAGAATTGTTAACGCTAGTTTTGCGGAGTATTTTGGACTATGCATATTTAGAGTCTTCTTCCCTAGATTTTTTGGAAGCTAGTCTATCTTATTTTGTAGACAATCTACAAATTCTCAGAAGTATATTGATACCCGCAGCTGTAGACATTGCCTACTCTCATGGGCATTCAGATATAGCAACAAATTTAGCTGAATTGTATTTACGCTTAGACCCTCAAAATACGGAAATATTAGGACATTTAACAGCTTTTTATCAAAATGAAGGTAATTTTGATTTGGGCATAAAAACTGCTAAACTATTTTATTCTTTAGTAGATTCTCTGGCAGAAAAAATATTTGCCAATCGTCAGATATTACGTGGTTTAATTAGCGCTGGTGGTTATTGGGAAGAATCTTGCGTTGCCAATCGTAAACAGCAAGATTTAATAGCAAAAGTTATCAAAGAAAATCCTCAAGATTTAGCTCAAATTAATATAGTTAGACTGTTAGGTGCTAATTATTTTGCACCTTATATTGAAGATAATTTGCCGGAAAATAGAAAAATTCAAAATCAACTACTTAAGTTGTGTAATGATAATACTGCTGTGTATGCTCGGAAACAAGTAGAAAAATATTCTCAGGGGCACTTACAAAGAAAGCAACAAAGTACATCTAACAATAAATTAAAAATAGGATACATATCTTATTGTCTGAGAACACATTCTGTCGGGTGGTTAGCCAGATGGATATTTCAACATCACGACCGAGATAAATTTCAAATTAACGGCTATCTTATGGGTGCAGATAATATGTTAGATTTTCTGCATCAGTGGTATATTGACCAAGTTGATAAAGCATATAAATCAACAAATGTTTGGTCTATGGCAGAACAAATATATCAAGATGAAATTGATATATTAATTGATTTAGATAGTATTACTTTAGATACTACCTGTGAAGTTGTACAATGCAAACCTGCACCAATACAAGCTACTTGGTTGGGTTGGGATGCTTCCGGCAGTCCATCAGTCGATTATTTTATTGCTGACCCTTATGTCTTACCAGAATCAGCACAGGAACACTACAGAGAAAAAATTTGGCGTTTACCTCAAACATATATAGCTGTAGATGGTTTTGAAGTGGGTGTACCTACAGTACATCGTAAAGACTTGGATATTCCTAGTGATGCAGTAGTATATTTTTGTGGTCAGCGAGGCTTTAAGCGACATCCAGTTATTACAAAACTACAATTGAGAATCATTAAAGAAGTTCCCAATAGCTATTTCTTGATTAAAGGAATTTCTTCTGATGAAGAATCTATGAAAACATTCTTTTATAAGCTTGCACAAGAAGAAGGTGTAGATATCTCAAAACTGCGATTCCTTCCAGGTGTGCCTTCAGAATCAATTCACCGAGCTAATTTAGGTATTGCCGATATAGTATTAGATACTTATCCCTACAATGGAGCCACGACTACTTTAGAAACTCTGTGGATGTGTATTCCTATGGTGACAAAAGTAGGTGAGCAATTTGCTGCACGTAATAGCTATACGATGATGATGAATGCTGGTATTACAGAAGGTATTGCTTGGACTGATGAAGAATATGTAGAGTGGGGCGTGCGCTTGGGTAAAGATGAAGCTTTAAGACAGCAAATCGCTTGGAAATTGAAACAATCAAGAAAAACATCACCTCTATGGAATGGTAAGCAGTTTACCCGTGAAATGGAAAAAGCTTACGAGCAAATGTGGCAGAAATATATTGAAGGATAGGTTTATAGTGAGGGCTAAAGCCCTCAAAATCATCTATTACTATGGGCTGAAGCTGTTACCATAAATTCTTAAAATCAGGTATCAACTTTAGTTTGAATGATAAAGTTAATACTTTTCCTTGCAGAAGATTTTTTCATCTTAAAGTGTCTAACTAATTTACCAAGTATAGTAATAAAAAAAATAAATATAATTATTGTGCTAAGTTTTCAGTCTCCTTTTATGAGGAAATTTACAGAATATGCAGTGGGTTAACTCCAGATAATCTGCAAGTCTAAAGTAAAACCAACTAATATATCCTCTCCAGATAAACTTGTGGGGGACTCTAATATTTCTTTTGGTTGTCCTTGTCGATAAATTTCGACAAGGCGTGTTCTTCTGTCTACTAGCCAACCCAGCTTGACTCCCGCGCTCATATATTCTTGCATTTTAGCTTGTGTTTCACTTAAACTATCAGATGGGGACATTAGCTCTAAAACAAAATCAGGAGCGATGGGAGGAAATTTTTCGCGTTGTTCTGCTGAAAGAGCGTTCCATCTACTGAGTTCTATCCAGGAAACATCAGGAGAACGGTTTGGCCCGTTGGGGAGTCTAAAGCAAGTAGACGAATCAAAAACTTCACCTAGCTGGGTTTGTTCATTCCACAAAACAAATCGTGCAGTCAGTTTGGCGTTACGTTTTCCAGTTTCTCCCCCTGTCGGTGGCATTACTATCAGTTCTCCATTGGCATTGCGCTCGAATTTGATATCAGGATTATCTCGACATAACTGATAAAATTGGTCGTCGCTAAGTTTGACAACATTGTTAAAGTTAATGGTAATAGCGGTCATAGCAATATTTTAAGATATAGGTATAGCCTTTAAGACATAACATACCTAGCTCCGATCTTAATTTACATCGCATCGTATATTAAAACCGCTGACTACAAACTTTTAAATTTGTTGGTAATGAGGACTTTAGTCCTCTCCTCAAATCAGCACTGAAGTGCTTACTACAAACTTTCTCTTACAACCTGTTTATAAAAGGCTTCTAAACCTTCAACACAGGTTTTATCGTCAAATAGTCGGTCGTGACGTTGGCTCATTCTTTGTGAAATATCACGTCGCCAAACTGGGTCTAGTCCTAATTTGACAGCAATTTCGATGTATTCCGCTTCATTTTCAGCGATGGTATCTGTCACTCTTAGCATTTTCAAGAAGCTGTAAGAATGAAGACCTCGCATAAATTCTCCACGACAAGTAACTATGGGAAGATTACAAGTGATCGCTTCTAGACTAGTATTACCACCAGACCAAGTGAATGTATCCAGATAAACATCCGAAAGTAAGTTAATCATCAGATAGTCTAACCGCTCTGGAATGCTCAGGAATACGCAATAATCCTCATAGTTCAGTCCGATAGCAGCAAAAGCACGCTTCAAACGCGGCTGAAGTAAACTACCACGCAAAAATACAAATTTAGCTTGGGGAACACGGCGAGCAATTTCTGCAAAAATAAAATCGTATTGCGGCAGATATTTGAAAGGAGCTTGGCAAGATAAATAGATGACCGCATCATCTGATAGCTGAAAATCTGAACGGGTTTTGACGACAGGTGGAATATATGGTTTTGGATAAGAAACGCCAATATTAGGTAAACGAATTAGTTTCTCTGAGTAATGTTCTTGAGCATTTTCTGGTTCCATTAACTGGCTAGATATAAAGTAATCAATTGTAGGTAAGCCAGTTGTCACTGGATGTCCCCAAGCGACACATTGCACTGGTGCAAGCCGTAATCCAGCCATTTGCATGGTTTGTGGATTCATCCCAATTTCGGGAAAAACCAAGATGTGCAATTTATCGGCAATTATCTGTTCGCAGACTGCTGGTAAATTATAAGGAATATGATGAAAAACATCACTGTACTCTTGAAATTGCTGTGTGACTGGATCTGGCTCGTTTCCTATGTAGTAACAGTAGATTTCAAAATTTTGGCGATCGCAGTAACGCAGCCAGCCAGTCAACCATAATGTTCCACTATAGCAATGTAGGTAATGAGAAACATAGCCAATACGAATTTTTTGATTAGGCTGAAGCTTAGGTATGGATAAAGGAGCTAGCCATTGGGGAAAATTAGCCGCCATAATTTCATGCACTAATTTCCCATACTGGCGTTGCAAATCTATATCATTTTGTGCTTGATATGACAGGTAAAAATTTGTCAGGCGACCTATACCTGCTAAAGCACTATTTCGTTCTTCAGAAGTTTTGAGAGAGGTTTGCTGAATTAAATCTTGCAGTCCTTCAACAAAGCGCTGGCGATAAAAGTGAATTTCCTCTTGATTGTCGTATACTGATGGAATTGTCAGATACTTGAGAAGTTGAAAAGTGTAATCATCAGGTAAGCATTTAGCAGCATTTTCTGCGCTGTAAATGGCTTCTTCTATACGCCCATAGCGTCGCAAGTCAATGATTAAGGTAAAATGTAGTCTTGCGTCTGTAGGGTAAAGTTGAATTCCTTGTTGGAGAGCTTGGAAATATTCATTTAGCAAGTTTAACTGTCTATAGCAATGACTTAATCGCCAATAAATCTCTACATCACCTAATGATATTTCTAAGAGGTTTTTATATTGGGCGATCGCTTCTTGCCATTTTTCCTGAGCAAACAATTTGTTACTCAGGCAAAAAAAAACTCTTCATCTCGTACCTGGTTAAAGCTTGCGAGTTCATAAGATTTGAGAGTTTCTACTTTGGCTTGGATCTGTGCTTGTTGATTTTCATGTTCTAAAACGATTCGACCATGAATACGAGGTAGTAAAGCTTTCCACTGAATCTCAGCCAAACTTCCCACCAGAGAAATTTCTAATTCATCAGTAATATCTAAATCTTCCTCCATTAGAAGACTCATTGTTACACTAGACAACAACAACTCAGCATCTTCAGTTGAAATATTAGTGATATCAATCAATAAAGTAGTTTTGCTATTTTCAGGATGAATTGCTAGAGTCTTGATTACTTGCGCCAACTCCCAACCGATTAAATCTTCCGATTCTGACCAATCAGGAAAGATAATTAAATTAATTTCTTGTAGATGTAATGCTAGAAGAGTAGTGTTAATTAAAGCAGAACTGACAATTTCTGCCATTTTTGACCAAGAAAACTTTTGTGCTTGTGCTAAACCCGCAGTGATTAATGATTGACGGATAGCAGGTTTTTGTATCTCACACAGTGCATTTGCTAATCCATCTATATCATTATCATTTATATATATTGCAGCTTCTCCAGCTACCTCTGGAATTGAAGCATTAGGACAAGTAATGACAGGACAACCACAAGCCATTGCTTCAATTATAGGCATTCCAAAACCTTCATATTTAGAAGGATAAATTAGAGCTACAGCACCGGAATAAGCTATTGCTAACTCTTCATCACTAAGTTGCAAAATATGTACGGCACTACCTGATGTATAAACTCTATATTCAGATGCTAATACCCCACCACTACCTGTTAAAACAATATCAAACCCATAACTACTAGCAAGTTGTGAAAAAGCTTGGAAAAACAAAATACTATTTTTATAACCAGATCCAGCACCAACCAAAACAAAATATGGTTTTGTAATTCCATACCTTGCTTTAAAAGCACTAATATCTTCAGATTTAGCTAAGGCAAAAGTATTTTTAACTCCACAATGAGCTACAGTAATAATCTCTAATGGTATATCAGTAAAATAGTTTACAAGGTCACGAGCTGTGTTTTCGGAAATTGCTATATAGGCGGAGGCGTTCTGAATAGCTTTATGTTTCTCTCTCCACATAAGTAGATTCAGATTCCATCCCATAACTTCTGGTATCATGTCATAAGCCATGAATACAGAAGGTGTTGTATTAGGAGTAGTATAGTAAGAGGATATAAATAAATCTGCTCCTTGTTCATCACACACTTGCTGTAGTATTTCCCGGTCAAAATCAGCATTTTCGTATTCGTAAAGTGGTATATTCAAATACCTAATGCCAGGAATTTTAGGTGCAGTTCCAGCACGGTCAAGCACAATAATATGTTTAGCAAACTCATTATTTGACCATTCTTCTAATAGAGACTTCCAAACACGGGCAATTCCAGTTTGATAGAGTTGAAAAAAGACTGCATCAATAATAATGATTGGTGACAATTTGCTGATTTTAGCAATTTGTTGCTGTACTTCTTCAGGTTGTAAAAATTTCCAATTGTTGTTACTATCGTCTTTTTGAGCAATTGGGATTATTCCGTGTCTATGTGCAATGTCTACTTGAGTTACATCTTGAACCCAAGGGAAATATTCCCTTAATAAAATCGGTAATTTAGTAGTTTTTTGTAAAGAGAGCCATTGAGAAACAGCATTATTATAACCATAATATTTTTCTTTAAAGCTCAATTGTTCTTGTGTTACGTAAGCAAAATGCTGAAAAACTAAACCATGTGCTTCCGTTTCTTGATGTAAAAAAGGATTTGTAGCAGCCACATTTTTATATTGACCATCAGCTAAAGGTTCTACCAAGACAGGAGGCTCATGTGCTGCCCAAATATATCCAGGTTTAAAGCGCCAAGTTCTTAGCCACTCCTGTTGAGGATTCTGTGCATAACAGTTACGAGTGCTAATGATGAGTTTCTCGCCTACAAAGTACCAACACCAATAAAAAGCAGCGGTTTTGTCAGGGTTACTAATGAATATTTCTCTACCATTACAAATTTGCTCTAATGTCCATAGTTCATCTACATCCACCTGCCAAAGCAAACATTCTTCTTGAACGTTGATAAGTGGTGCATTTACCATTTCTTTTTTCCCATCCCAGAAAACACCTTCAGGTTTACGGTAAACTGTGATATTCTCTGGAAAAAGCTGCACCAATTCATCTATATATTCTGTAGTACCGTCACAACTACGCCCATTTTTATGAATATCATCACTGATATGTCCACCTAGTTTTATACTCCAACTGGTATCATGTTTTAACTCGGCGACACCCTCAACAATATGCCAATGCCATTTGAAAGGTAATTGTTTAAAAATTTCAATGTGATAACGGATAAATGGTTGTCCATTTAGGACAATAGTAAAAAAGTGAATAGGTGATACTATTTTTTGATTACTATTAACACGTCTGAAAATAGCATAACCATTACGGATTTTATGGCTGTAGCTAATAAGCGAATAATTATTATCTTTTGATAAACGATTAAAATTTTCATAATTCTTAAATGTATTAATATCATCTAGAATAATATAGTTTGCTCCGTAGACTTCATCTAATTCAGCACTACCAGTAAATTCGGAGCCATCAATTAATACTAAATCAAAATACTCAATATTATTTTCATGCTTAATTTTTCTAATACCATTATCAGACAGTCCAGATTCTTTTACATATTTAATATCTTGCTGGAGCCAGGAAATAACACGCTCTAATGGATAAAATTTTAGATTATTATCAGTTTTATTATAAAAATCAATAACTTCTTGTTCGTCAGGAAAACTTTCTAAAGGTACAGATGATATGTTATAAAACTTAATAAAATTTTCATTATTATATCTCTTTTTTAGCTCATTAAATCTACTATTTGAAACTTCCATACAAAACAAGATTGGCTTGTTAGGATTTTGCAGCATTCCTGTTACAAATGCTTCTGTGCTTCCTTCTCCTGTAGATGAACCTATTTCTAAGACAGTTTGAATATCTTCTTCTTTAGCAATACGTTGAATAGCTGTATAAAATTCATCGTTTTTGATTTCAGGAGGAATTAAACGGTTCAATTCAGAATTAGCAATATCATTATTCATATTTCTACTCTTATTTTTAGTTTTAATTATTCCTAGCGATCGCTCTTACTCTGCTGTTTCTTCATTTGCTCTAAAACAACTTTGTAATCTTGTCTGTCTGGATGCAAATTCACCAGCTTTTCTGCAAGTTCTATTGCACCTTTCGTATCCTTCAATTGCAACCTCAATAAAGATAGTTTCTCCAGTGCTACTTGATTTTCTGGTTCTCGCTGTAAAACTAGTTCGTAACCCCGTGCCTCTTGTTGCAATGAAGATTCAACGGACACAGTTGCTGACTCAGGATTCTGAACAGCATGTTGTATTGCAGGAATCGCGGCAAAAGCTGTAGAACCTAGAAATGACACAATCGACACTATTGCTAAAAGCTTTTTTCGCTGCTCAATCTTCTTGGCACGGGCAGTTAGGTAGTCTTCACCAGAACTAGACATATCTAAATGGTTGCTGTAGTAAATACTTAGAGAACAGCAATCTCTAGTTATGAGAATACCCAGCGTTCAGTAGAAACTAACATTTGAACTACAAATTTTTCACACTTAGGTCATGCTGAATATCAAGAGATGTCAATGCTGCACTAAAAATCCATACTAGTCAACAATTTTCGGTACTTTTACCAAGTAATTTCAAAACTAGCCTCATCAAAAACATTGAATAAAAAGCTGCTGTAAATTATACTCAAGTTTCAGCAGTTAAGTGCTATACATGGGAGTATCCCACTTTTTTGCATGTCATTGCGAGCGAAACGAAGTGAAGCGAAGCAATCGCAAAATCTCCAACTACGAGCTACTCCATGCGATTGCTACTCTGCGAGAAGGCTCTGCCTACGTCGTTCCTTCTCGCAATGACAGTTATTATCTCATTGCAAAATAAAAATTGGGATGCACCCCTCCCTATACATGTTTTTTCTTTGAGCTTAAGCTGTTGTACCCAAGCTGTTTTTGTATTTTTTAGTATAAAGAAAAACTGTCAGTTTTTTCTTATCTCTGTCCAAAGAGAGAAATTAAATACATCTGCGCTGAATATCTGGATAAAAATTAAATTTATATAAAGATTTGCAATGAATTTGTCTAAACCTAGATGTTTGCGATATCGTATATAACGTTATAAACATGCACTGAAAATATTCTTTATCTGTTGTACAAAAACCTTCAAAATAGCCCTGATTCTACGGTTTTTCCACAAACACGCAGATCTGGTGTCTACAAAGAATTAAGACTTTACATGTCATCCCCACCGATGGTGTCAGTGCAATTTCACAGAGCGACTAGTTTTGGCGTTCGGCATCCACGATCGCAGCTCGGCGAAACTTCAGTTTTGTGGTGGTAATTACCGTACAAGACCGAATTTGTCAGCAAATAAGTAGAGTTTGTTATGGTATAGTAAGAAAGTTAAGACTAGCTTTGCCAATTACAACACTCTACGCATCGGTGACAATTGCAAAACGGAAAGCAGTTTTGATTAAGCATTTACCAAACAAAATCTGAATTGAACTTAGGTTATGACTCAGCAAGTGATTCTTCACCCTATGGTGAAATTGCAACGTAATGTGCAATCACTCGTAGAATCCAATATTATCAAGCCAACTGATAGCATTTGGAAGATTGCTTTACTCTATGGCAATGATTGGCAGCACTGGAAACAGGAACTGCTAGATTTTGGGTTTAGTATGCAAGACCCAATTAGCGAATTGCTAGCTGTAGAGGCGTGGGACGAAGATTAGGTATTGGGAACTGGGGATTGGGAAAACTGTTAACTCTTCCCTAGTCACCAGCCCCCAGTCCTCTCAATGGCAAGCAGCTAATGCCTCAACCAATTCTTTGGCAGTCTGATAGCGATCGCGTGGCAATGGTTCGGTAACGCGATCGATAATCTCTCTTAATTGGGGAGTAATTGTGGGAACGCTTGCCACATCAAAGCGGAAATTTCGCCCTCGTTGGCGATAAAACTTGAAAGGGTTTTCGCCTGTCAGCAGAAAAATTAGTGTTGGCCCAATGGCGTATAAATCAGATTGAGTCACGGGTTGTCCTCGTTCTTGTTCGGGAGCGCAGTAACCCTCTGCACCAATACGAGTACCCGGTGTCGTACCAATTTCCTTCACAGCCCCAAAATCCAACACTACTATCTGATTATTAGAATTTCGCACCATTAGGTTAGCGGGTTTAATATCACGGTGGATCAGTGGTGGATCTTGGCTGTGAAGATAATCCAATATGTCACAGGTTTGGATCATCCAAGCGATCGCTTGGTTTGGCGTTACTGGCCCAGTGGCATAGACTCGCTTTTCCAAATCCTGTCCGTGAACTAATTCCATTGCCAAGTATTTTTTGCCGCCTTCTACAAAGAAGTCATAATACTTGGGAATTCCAGAGTGATTAAGGGATTTGAGCGTGTACGCCTCCCGCTCAAATAATTCCTGAGCTTTGGCAATTTTAGCCATATCAGCATTCATTTGCTTTAATACCAGCAGTTGTGGGTGTGCTGCCATTAAACCTGCTGCATTCCAAGCTAAATAGGTAGTACCCATACCTCCCTGTCCCAGTGTTCGCAACACCTGATACTGACGAATCGTATGTTGCACTGATAAAGGTTGACCGCAGTGGATGCAAAATAGATTTTTGGGAGAATTACCTTCGTGGGTGCAAGTGTAAGATGCACTTGCAGGTTTGTTTGCTGAGAATATTGGTACAACAGTATTTTCCTTCGTCCCGCCAATCTCTTGCGATCGCAGCCCACTCTCTGCTGTCATCTCCTGAATTTGGAATAGCAAAATTGGCCCTCCTTGTGCCAGTTGCAGCAGGGAATTATTGGGCAACGGACTTTGCAACACAAGAACGCCGTTGAGGAAAGTACCATTTGTGCCTTGACTAGTCACTTGCCAAGAACCACTATTGCTACTGTCACTAATTTGCTTCAGTTCTAGATGATGTCGGGAAACCAAACTATCAGTTAAAACAATATGATTGTCAGCCGCTCGACCAATCCGAATCACGGAGGAATTTTCAAAGCACCACTGCTTGAGCGGTGTCTTTTGTTGCGGTTCTAACAGGGTCAGAGTAACCACAATGCAACCTAAAAGATAAAAGTGTGAGAATTAGAGTTAGAAGTTAGAAATCAGAAGTTAGGTATCAAAAATTATCTCCCTTGTCCCACCGAGGTTCGCCCAGAGGGAAACTACGTCACTTGCTGCGCTTCTCCTAAGGTCGCCGCTACGCGTAGCTTGCTTAAGAGCAGGGGTACGGTAACGCCAAGAGCGAACAAGTCGGCTTTGCCGACGGCAGTTACTTCAACGGAGGGAACCTCACGCCAGTTCTCTCAAGTCGGCAGAGCCTTGACGCTCGTTCGCTTTTAGCGTCGCCCCTTGGGCGAGGACTCGCGCTTCGCTGCGCTAACGGCAGTCGCTCATGGGGAGCCACTCCATTGCGGTGAGCAGTCCGTTAGACGGCTTCACAAACTTGAAGGAACTGCGAACCCGAAGGGGGGTTACCCCCGTTGTAGGCGGAACGCCTTCCCGCAGGGTAGGAAGTGGCGTGGAAACCCCCAAGACCGCGCTGCCTCACCAAGAGACTGGCTCCGCAACGTACTGCCTCCCCAACGGAGTGCATTGGGAACCCGCGCAACGTAGTGGCTCCTCCTTGTCCCTAGTACCCACTCCCTACTCTCCAGTCCCCTCCATATTCGGGCGTACTTTTGCCCGGACAAGTATAGCAGTAATATTGTCATGACCATTGTATTCATTTGCTAAATCGATTAATTTTGTCACACTCCGTTCTAGGTTAGTGTCAGAACTCAGTATGGGAATCAGGTGATTCTGGCAATGGATTTCTAGTAAATCGTTATCTGATAGACCGTCCGAGGCCAGGATGAGGAGGCTATCTTCATTGATTTCAAAAAATTCCACATCGGGATTGATTGAGTTTTCATCCCGAGGCCCCAAGGCTTGGGTCAGTTGATAAGCATCTGGACGGGCATAAGCTATACTTGCTTCCACTCCTCTAGCAATTTCCCGTTGACCAACTTCGTGATCTACTGTGATTTGTTCCAGTCCCTGCTTGCGAGTCAGGCGGTAAAGGCGACTATCTCCTACATGAGCAACTGCTGCTTGCGTGCCTTGAATTAAAAGCACGACTAAGGTTGTGCCCATACGTCCGACACCAGAACGGGCATCTTGTTGATTTATCTGGAAAATTGCCTGGTTCGCTAAATAGACTGCCTCACGGATACTGTCTTCCGTTGGCATTTGGTTGGCAATCCAGTGTTCTTGAAAGTATTTCCGTAGGGTGTTGACTGCCAACTCACTGGCGATTTCACCGCCAGCGTGTCCGCCCATACCATCGCAAAGAATATACAACCCACGGGCCAGTAAGACTCGGTTTTTAGGTAATTCTAGCTTCTCAATTTTGGTTTCAATGCCAAAGCAGTCTTCATTGTGATGACGTTGACGGCCTACATCAGTGCGTCCTGCATCTTCCAGGCTACTTAACTGCATTGACAGTACAACTGTCGGCAGGTCGTCAGCTTTGACAGAGATATCTTCTAGTTCATCTAATTGCAGGATAGTAGGCGCGTCTGGTTCTTGTTCTTCCGTTGGCTGAAAAGTTGAGGTAACGGGTGCTTCTAATTTAGCCGCAGTTTCTTCCAAACGCGAGCGCAACTGTGCAATCTTCTGAATTCTACCTACTTGCAAATCTTCCAAAATCTGCACTATAGAGCCAAATTGAGTGCGTTGAGACTGTCTAAATAACGTCTGCCAAATCCGACCCAAAGCTTGGATAGTAAAAGGCTGCCCTTGCAAAGCAAATGTATCTGCTTCTTCATCGTCTGACAATTCGGCGATCGCCAACTGACTATTCAAGGGTTCCACGTACAACTGTTGTAATGCCAGTGTTTGGTCTTCATCCAATCGCAGATTCGACAACTCCAGCAAACTTTGACGACACTTAACTGGCTCTAGTATCGTCCAGAGTTGGGTCATCTGATAACACCAGTGTAAAATTTGTAACGAACTCGTTGTTTCTTCTTGCCACAAATCGAGTAAATTTTGCCAATTTGAACGGTCTTGGATGATTACTACCTGCATATCATCCTGCTGCCATGCATCATGAATTAATGGTATTCCTGGGTGAGTTTGAGATTGTAGGGAAATATAAGCTTTAGCAAGGCTGGGAATTTCATTTGTTTCTACTGACGGTGTTAGCCCTTGTTGCTGATTGGCTAACATTGCCTCAATCGGTGATAGTTGATAAGGCTGGCAGTCTAAAACTCTCACGCCCAATTCTGTACTAACAGCATTTTCCTTTGGGGTTGATAGCGATTCTAACAATTGATAGCGCTGTTCTTGGTCTAAATAAGAACCTACTGCTAGCTGAGAAGTAGAGGGTAGAGGAGACGAGGATGAGGAAGACGTGGCAGATACTGTTCCCTCATCTCCCTCTATTCCCACAGGTATAAAGCTACTTTCCGCAAAGGTAGGTTCCTTGGCAATAATTGCCCACCAAACTGTTCCGCATTCCGCACCACATTGATGACAAAGTTGTGCATTTACAGGTACTTCAGTACTGCATTCAGGACAGACTTTGTGAGTCAGGGACGTGCCACAGTTTTGACAGAATTTGTTAGCGTGGGGGTTTTCAAATTTACACTGAGGGCAAATCAGCATAGTGGAAGTTCCTTAATTCCGGTTCCAAGGTGCTTCTAGCCACTAATATCCAAAGTGCCACAATTGGCCGCCCCTGCCTACAGTAGACCTAACAAGAGATTGTGGTTTCTCCAATGAATTTTGGTGGCAGTATTAATTGTGACGCATATTAGCTAAATATTTCAGACATCAGCAAGACAATTGCTGATAAAAGGAAAAGTGGGGACTAGGAAAGAGGACGCGGGGACTTGGAATTGGGACATGCGGAGAATCTATCGAGGACTTTCCCCGTGTCCTTGCGTCCCCGCATCCCCGTGTCCTCTTGCACCTGCTTTCATTCTCGTTCACTATTCAGGGCTAGTTGGATAGCAAAACAAGTACGGTTTGACCCACTTTCAACCTCAATTGTTCCTCCTAAATGTTTCGTAAGTTTTTGTACTAATGCCAGTCCTAATCCCGTGCCGCCCTGCTTCCAAGGATCGTTGCTGGGAATACGGTAAAATTTGTCGAAAATACGCGGTAATTCAGAGCTTGGAATTTCTACACCAGAATTGATTACTTGAAACTGGATGTTGTGAGCTTTCAGTTGGGCGGAAATGGTAATTTCTGCATCTGGAGGACTAAATTTACAGGCATTGGTAAGCAATTCTATCAAGATGCGTTCTAAACTGTATGGGTCGCAGGCGATAGAAGGAAGATTGGAGGCTATGCTGAGGCGTAACTTTTGTCTACAGGAATTGCCATTACGTGCTTTAAATAGCTCTACCACCCGCCAAAGCCATTGCTGTATTTGAATTGTTTCCAGTACCCAAGGTTTAGCACTGGTATCTAGTCGTTGCAAATCTAAGAAGTTGTTAATTAAATTGATTTCGCGATCGCACTCGTTGTCTAAAATTTCAAAATAGCGAGCTGCTTTTGAGCGTTCTGCTGCTGGCTTTGCCATTTCCGCTAAAAAGTTCTGCTCTTGATGCAGTGCAATTCCCAGCATCTGAATTGCCATTTTCATATTAGTTAATGGTGTGCGTAGTTCGTGGGAAACCGTACTGAGAAATTCTTCTTTTAGACGATTGAGGTTTTCCATCTCCTCTAACCGCGCTTGCGCTGCTTCTTGACTTTGTTTGAGGGCTACTTCTGCTAATTTGCGTTCTGTAATGTCAAGACAGCAACCAATGTAACCAGCAAACTTGCCGCTAGGTGTAAATCTAGGAATACCAGTATCTAACATCCAACGATATTCACCATCGTGGCGCTTGAGGCGATACTCTATCTCAAATTTGGCTCGTGCATGAAAGGCAGAATCATAGTTTTCTTGGCAGAAATTTCGCTCTTGTGGATGTACTGCTTCCAACCAGCCCCATTCTTGCTGTTGCTCTATACTGCGTCCTGTAAAATTTAGCCAAGACTTATTAAAAAAGGTAAACAGCCCGTCACATCCTGCCATCCACAACATTACTGGTGCGCTATTAGCCAGAGTTTGAAAGCGTTGTTCGCTTTCTCTTAAAGCATCTTCCGCCTGTTTGCGAGCAGTAATGTCCTCACATACCATGAGTATGACTGGACTTTTCTGAGAACATAGTGGTATGGGAGTTTCCACAGTTGTTAGCGAAACGCCTTCTCGCTCAACACCGAAATCGTTTCCATACTGCTTTGCAGTACCTAAAGGATAGGATAAAGTAGCAAGTGTTCGTTGACTTTCCTCCGCCAGAAAGTGTTCGTCCACACTCGGCAATATCCGCACTAAGACTTTTACCCATATAATTTTACTGGTAGGGCAATCTAAACGAAACTCTCCGGTAGTTTCGTGAGGCACAATTTTTAATAAACTTGTGAATACATCAGAGAGCCTTTGTTGGTCTGACCGATCGAACAAGTTAAAGACAGGCTGTTGTATCAATTGTTCTGGTGTGTAACCAAGAAGGTTTGCACCGAACTGGTTTACAGACATAATTATCCCTGTCGCATCCAAGCTGAAGTACATAGCAGGGGCATTTTCATAAAGCTTGCGATACCATTGGAGTTCCTCTTGGGTGCGACGCAGTTTCTCTGCTATGCCCAGTTCTAAATCGGAGGCTCTTTCGGGCACAAGTTCCAAGCGTACAGGTGTTGCCGACAAGATATCCTGTTGTTGGCGCGTTTGATGCCAGAGCGATTGTTGATTAAGGCTCATAAGACTTAAACTTGCACCCAATGGCTAATGTTTATTCGGCGTAAGTAAAAAAATAGTATTATACTACTTTTCATCTAATTTTTGTCAAACAAGGCAATTAAAAAGTCATACGAAGCTTTTTGGAGTTAGAAATCAGGAGTGAAGAATTATCTTCCTTTGTCTGTCCGTTCGCGTAGCGTCGACCATAGGAGAAGTTAGCCCTGCGGGAAACCACGCCACTTGCTACCCTGCGGGAAGCCGCGCAGAGCGCGTCTACAAGCCGGGGAACCTTTGACGTTCGTTCGCTTTTAGCGTCGCCCCTTGGGCGAGGACTCGCGCTTCGCTGCGCTAACGGCAGTCGCTCATGGGGAGCCACTCCGTTGCGGTGAGCAGTCCGTTGGGCGGCTTCGCCGACTTGAAGGAACTGCGAACCCGAAGGAGGGTTACCCCCGTTGTAGGCGGAACGCCTTCCCGTAGGGTAGGAAGTGGCGTGGAAACCCCCAAGACCCTTTGGGTGACGCTCCTGCGTCGCTAACGCTACGCTAACACCAACGCAGTGGCTCCTCATGAGCGACTTCTCTCCTTGTCTCTCCAGTCCCCAGTCCTAGTTAAAGCATAAGCTTGAGTTCGGATGGAGTCAGATCGCGCCACTGACCTAGTTGTAGACTGTCTAAGTGTAGATGGGCTATGCTCACCCTAATTAGTCTTAAAGTCGGAAACCCCACAGCCGCAGTCATTCGACGCACTTGGCGATTTTTGCCCTCAGTCAAGATCATTTCTAACCATGCTGTTGGGACATTTTTGCGAAATCTAATTGGTGGATTGCGATCGCATACAGGTGGTTCTTCTGGCAATAGCCTCACTTTTGCTGGTCGAGTGCGGTAATCTTGAATTTCCACACCTGTTTGCAACTTGTTTATAGCATCTATATCGGGAATGCGCTCTACCTGTGCCCAATAAGTTCGTTTATGACCAAAACGCGGATTGGCAAGGCGATGTTGCAATTGTCCATCATTCGTCAACAACAGCAAGCCTTCACTATCCCAGTCCAAACGTCCTACAGGATATACGTTAGGTACATCAATATAATCTTTGAGAGTGTGATGTTGATGAGTTTCCTGAGTAAATTGGCTCAGAACGCCGTAGGGTTTGTGAAAAATAATATATCGATGGTCAAGAGTCATTAGTCATTAGTCATTAGAGACGCGATTAATCGCGTCTGTACAGTTATCAGTAATTATTCTTCCTAGCAGTTGTGCAGTGTCTTCGCTTATGACAGTTGCGTAAGTCCTGTTCTAAAATGATTTCTTCTAGTACCCAGTCTCCAATATCCAATAAGATTCATAAATCTTCATGTTGTTCGTTACAGACTCATATGAAGATTGATCATAACAAAGCGTATAAAACCCCCGAAAATTTATATAATTCGCGGGGTAAGATTTTCTGTGAAGAAATTCAAGCTTTGTTGTTCAACAAATCAATCCAACAGCTTGATTTGCCTGGGTGAACAATCTGAGATTTCTTCACTTTTTGAAACAAATTTCTTAAACTCTGTCGTTAACGCAGGAGATATCGTTAATGCCTTTTGGACCAGCTTCACGCTTGGGGGTCAGCCTATTTGATGAAACCCCTCCTATTGAATGGATACCCGGTCAATCAGAAGAAGAGAAAGAGTCGATTATTCAAGCAGTTTACAGGCAAGTGTTGGGTAATGCCTACGTCATGGAAAGTGAGAGGCTTGCCATACCTGAGTCGCAGTTTAAACTGGGTGAGTTTAGCGTCCGCGAGTTTGTGCGCGCTGTGGCAAAATCTGACTTGTACCGTTCTCGCTTTTTCGACAATACTGCTCGTTACCGCTTTATTGAACTCAATTTCAGACATCTTCTCGGTCGTGCCCCACGCGATTTGGAAGAAACACGGTTGCACAGCACCATTTTGGACACTAAGGGGTTTGAAGCCGAGATTGATTCCTATCTCGACAGCGATGAATACCAAGATAACTTTGGTGAAAACTTTGTACCTTACATCCGGGGCTACAAAAGTGTCGCTATTCAAAACATGGTTCAGTTTACTCATACCTTCCAATTGGTGCGCGGTGCTTCTAGCAGCAGCTTGAAGGGCGACCTAGCAGGAAAGAGTCCTAAACTGAATTCCCTAGTCATTCAGTCCATCGCCACTCCGGTGGTGTCACCTGCTAGTGATGGTGCAACCTTCCGCACACCAGCATTGGGTTCCCGCTATCGTCAAGGAGTGGGTGCTAGCTCTGACGGCAAGGTCTACCGCATCGAAGTTACTGGCTATCGGTCGAAAGCCGTCAACGCAGTTTCAAAGTTCCGCCGCTCCAACCAAGTCTTTCTGGTGCCCTACGAGCAGCTATCGCAGGAGTATCAGCGGATTCATCAACAAGGCGGTATTATTGCCAGTGTTTCAGTCGTTTAGTATAGGCTTTCAGCAGTACTGAGTGCTGAATACTGTAAACGCTTGCGCGGTTTTTCGCAGTGTGGAGCCAGTGTGTTGCTTCGGTTACCCAAGTTGTAGCAAATAACGTTGCTGAGTACTGAGTAGTAATCCATAGCTCAAGCTAGGAAATTGAGTCAGGAAGAAATTTTTTTGTTTCTTCTTGCTCTAGATTCATGAGCTGAATTGACAGTGTTAGTGTTATTTCTTTACTCAGCAACGCCACTTGCAACCCAGCGGGAAGGCTTTCCGCCTACAACGTGGGTTTTCCCTATATCAGTTCTCTCAAGTCGGCAGAGCCTTGATGCTTGAGGACTCGCGCTTCGCTGTGCAGTGGCTCCTTTCAACTCAGCACTGTTTTATATGAACTTAAGCAAACCGAAAAATTGAAGCATCTTAGGAGATAAGTTTCAATGGCATCCCCTACAATTTTTGAACTTTTGCCCAACAATGGATTGGATGACCTCCAAACAGTGATTCGGGCTGTTTACAAGCAGGTTTTAGGAAATCCTCATGTGATGGAAAGCGAGCGGTTGGTAACAGCCGAGTCACAGTTGTGCGATCGCGCCATTAGCGTGCGTGAATTCGTCCGCATCGTCGCTAAGTCTGATTTCTATCGCGCCCGTTACTTTGAGTCCAGCGCACCCTACCGCTTTGTCGAACTGAACTTCCTGCACTTGCTCGGACGGGCACCACAAGACCAGAGAGAAGTCTCCGAACATATCGTTCGCACTGTTGCTGAGGGCTACGATGCAGAAATCGACTCTTACATCGACAGCGATGAATACCAAACAGCCTTTGGCGAAAACGTTGTGCCTTACTATCGCGGCAGAAGCAGCGAAGCTAATATCAAGCAAGTAGGCTACAATCACATTTTTGCCCTCGATCGCGGCCCTGCTCAAGTCGATAGCGCAGTCAAATCTTCACAGCTAGTCTATGCGATCGCCGCTAACGCTAGCACAAAGATCAAGCCGTCTTCAGCAACTGTGATTGGCTCAGGTACTGAAAAGCGCTTCAAGATTGTTGTTACCGGCTCAAAATTTGACGCTCCCCGCCGCATCAGCACAACTGAATATATTGTCCCTGCTAGTAAAGTAACTCCGCAAATTCAGCGGATTAATCGCACTAGCGGGAAAATTGTCAGCATTACTGAAATCGTATAATCTTCCAGAGGGTGGGCAATGCCCACCCTGCTCATAATTCCTTTAATAAAACCAAGCATTAATACAATTTAGGAGACGTTGATATGGCACTTTGGATAGAAGCAGAGTCCTTTGAACTGCGTCCCAATGCTACTGAAGATGATTTACAATCTGTCATCCGGGCAGCATATCGACAAGTTTTGGGTAATGCTCATGTAATGGACAGCCAAAGACTCACCAGTGCCGAGTCTCAGTTACGAAACAGCGATATCACAGTCCGAGGCTTTGTAAGAGCGATCGCTCAATCCGATCTATATCGTTCGCTATTTTTTGACAACTCTTCCCCCTATCGCTTTATTGAATTGAACTTTAAGCACCTGCTCGGTCGTGCCCCACAAGACCAGGCTGAAATTTCCGAGCATGTGCAAATTTACAATACGCAGGGCTACGAAGCTGACATTAACTCCTACATTGATGGCGACGAATATGTGGCAAGTTTTGGTGAGAATATCGTGCCCTCTGCTCGGGGAAATCGCACCCAAACAGGCTTCAAGAATGTAGATTTTAACCGCACCTTCGCTCTGATACGGGGATATGCAACCAGTGATGCTGGCAAATCGGCAAAGCTAATTAGTGAGGTCGCAAGCAATTTGCCCACCAAAATAGCACCTCCTGCTGGTGGTTCTGGAGCTTATAACAATACTGGTAAGCGTTTCCGCATCACCATCACAAAAGCCAGTGGTCCTCGGGTCACTCAAAGCACCACGACATTTGAAGTGGGGTATGCTCAACTGTCCCAAAAAATTCAAAACATTCATAAGACAGGTGGTAAGATTCTCAGTATTGCGGAAGTGGCTTAGTGTATAATCCTACAATTTGGTAGCAATGTAGACGGCTCAAACCTTGGTTAGCACATTGCTTCTTTTTTCCTCTGCATTTTTTGCAGATACTCTGTAAGCATCTCTACCCAACTCTAAAGAACTTACTATATCAAGTTCGTTTGAAAACTTATCATTAGGACTGACGCAAAGAAGCAGAGAATTCTAAAAAATAAGTGATTATCCGAACTTGATATTACTCTGATTTAATCTAAATCTCTGAAATGCTTTACCTAGTTATTAAGCCGTCATGAACATTACAGAATTTGTTGAGCGTTCTATTGGCCGTTGGCGATCGCAACGCAGCGCCCATCACCTAGCTTTTGGTCACTTTGAAGCCATACAATCGGTCATCGACATCGTTGCTATGACCCTAGACGACCCAGCAGTCGTTGACCTCTGCAAGTCCTATAACATCGACACAAAAGCAGCCGTTTCTCCATTCCGTATGAGCTGGGACGGTCAATCGGACTGGGATGAAAACGAAGTCCTCAAAGGTAGTTGTATTCTGGTTCCCGTTCCCGATCGCGATCGCCCCAATCGCGGTAAACTTTTACGCGACCAAGGCTATGCAGAAACTATGGCAGCTGCTGGTGACTACTACCTGACTGAAGATGATACCTTCGTCTTGGTTACAGCATACGATCGCGCTGCCGCCGAAGAAAAAATCTGGTTTGTTAACCCCAATGTGCGCTGTCGAGTTTCTCTGATCAAAACCAGCGCAGGTACAGGAATTGTTACAGCCTCTTTTTCATCAGAAATTCGACAAGAAATTAAAAATTAAAAATAAATAATTAAAAATTCTCATAGCATGAATTGCAAATTTTTCAAATTATCAACTTGAGCCAATTTCATAACAGTAACACCAAGTTTAAAAAGGATATATTGTTTAATTTACAAAGGTTAAAATATTGGAAAGCGATTGTATCAAGCCTTTCTAAAGTATGTCTTAAATACGAATTACGAATTACGAATTACGAATTAGTATGACTACTCCGCTGCATATTTCTGAGTCTGAATCAAAGGATTTATTAACCCTGGCTCGTTGTATGGCAGGTGATTTCAGTAACTACAAACAGTCTTGTGAAAATCCTAAAAATTACGCTCATATCCATGTTTACTTTCGCCCGTTGCCATTTGAATTCTTCTCTGGCATTGGCTTTTATTCCGAGCAAGTTTATGACTACGACCTTTGGAGTCCCTACCGTCAGGGTGTGCATCGGCTAGTGGAGTGTGAAGACCACATTTATGTAGAAAACTACGGTCTAAAAGATGCATTTCTCTATGCTGGTGCGGCACGTGAATTAGACATTCTCAAAACAATTACGACCGACTGCATTGAACGACGATATTACTGCGCCATGATCTTCAAACGAGACGGCGATCTGTTTCGAGGCAGTGTAGAACCTGGCAACTTGTGTTTAATAGAGCGCAATGGCTGTCAGACTTACTTGGTGAGCGATGTCGAAATCACAGAAACCACCTGGGTCAGCCTGGATAGAGGCATGGATATCAATACACATGAGCAAGTTTGGGGGTCAACTTTTGGACCCTTGCGGTTTGAAAAAAGAGAGAGTTTTGCCCATGAAGTCCCAGCTATCTTATGACGCTTCCCTGAAGAGTCTGGAACGGGTTGAAGCAAAAATGTTGCCACCAGAAGCTCAAAAAAAGATGCAATGCTGGCTCCGGAGCCGTCATTTGATTTGTTCAGGTAATTTTTTTATTTTTGAAACGGTAGACTATAGCGCTGTCGAGCGTTTTTCGGAATGCGTTATGGCGTTGGGAGGAACCATAATTTCGGTTGAACCGATTGACAAATTATGGATGGGAGATCATCGTCAAGTTTTTTTGTATCGTGCTAGGGCCAGTTTGCATACCCCTTGTCATAACTTAAGGCAATACTGGATTAAATATGGCAGTTTTCGCACGCGATTTGATGTGCAGTAAGTAGGGATTGGGGATTGGGTATTAGGTACTGGGGACTGGGGACTGGGGATGAGTCGGTGGTCATTTAAAATTTTTCTCCCCCTGCTTCCCCTGCTCCCCCTGCTCTCTTATTCCCAGTCTTTTCTAGATTAAAGTGAAGGAAACTTTTATCAATTCGCTCTCATGGAACTCCATCAAATCGAAACCGATTTACAAAACTCGGATTTTAAATATCGTCTTGATGCGATCGCTGCTCTCAACGATTATCCCGCTGAAGTAGCTGTTCCCTTACTTACCAAGCACCTCCACGACCCAGAATTTTTAGTGCGATCGTTTGTTGCTAGGGGGTTGGGTAAGCACCAGACATCTGAATCCTTTGCTGCTTTACTTGAGATTATCAAGTTTGATAACACCCCCAATGTGCGAGCAGAAGCTGCTAACTCCTTATCTCTGTTTGGCAGGCTCTCAGTTTCCCATCTAGTGCAAACATTTTTTATGGATGAACACTGGCTGTTGCGCCGCACCATACTGGCAACTTTAGTTGAACTGGAGTGCCCCGAAGAAATACTTGAGGTTTGTGTCCAGGGGCTAGAAGGAGAAGATGCAAGTGTGCGAGAGGCCGCAGTAGATACGCTGGGCAGTCTAGCTGGCTCCCGTCAACATCAAGCTGCTTTATCCCAACTCTTAATACTCAAGAATTCGCAGTCCGAACGTATCCGGATACAGGTTGCTTATGCCTTAAAACATTTTGATGACCCCGATGCCAAAGAAGCCTTAGCTCAACTTAGACAGGATGCCAATCATCGGGTGGTTGGGGCGGCGATGGAAGATTTACTCCAGTAAATTTGCACTCCCTGCTTTTAACCTTAGCAATTATACGGACATGATATTAGTATTAAACTTTTTCCTTGGCTGGTGTAGCGATGCCACGCCTAACTAGACTAGCTTCCAGTTCCTTGATGAATCTAAAATCTTCCTCTAACAGGGGATAGCCTCCGCTTCCAGACGAGTCCTGACTTACAGAGGGTTGCTTTTCGAGGAAAGTGAATGCCTGCCGGAATTGATGCGGACTTGCCTCAATGGGCGAGTCAAAGTGACAAGAAATAATCTGCTGAAAATTCCAAGTTGCAACTTTGTCAGCCCAGTTAAGTACTTCTCTGGGTGCTTGAGGTAGAATTAGGGTTTGCAGAATCGGCGCGACAAATGGCCGTCCATTTCCTCGTAAGACATCAAATGACTGTTTCCAATTCTCTTGCCATTGAAATGGAAATAAACCGAAGTAAGCTTTTCGGGAACAATCTGGTGCTTTAAGAACATCGCGAAATATTTGCCTGAGTCCAGCAATCTCCACCACACTAGGACGAAAGTAAATCGCAAACAGTGAAATCCGTTGCCATCCCTGGCGACGGTTTACTTCGTTGTTCTCGATAACCTGGAGGGCATTGTCCCTAGCGTGAAACAGTAAGGGGTACGGGTCTAACTGCATAATGTCAGGTGGGTCTTCTGGCACAGACAGTATAGAATCGGTCAAGAGTAGAGTGCGCGATCGCTTGTGCAACAGAGCAACTTCTGCAAAAGACCCCCGTCCCAAATTGATATTCAACATTGCGTAGTCAAATTCATCAGCGAAGGGAGCTTGGCTGCAATCCTCTGGTAGCACCTGTGTCCGTTTCTGCGGAAAACCAAGCCAACTAAGTGGCAGATTGAACGGAAAGCTCCACTGGTGCGGGGCAACCAGAACCAGCGCTTGTGAAAAGCGTCTGGCGAAGGGGCCAACAAAAACCTTATGTTCCAAACCAGAGCTCGTTGGCAGAATGATGTACTTAACATCACCGTGCTTTACCACTAACTCATTCACCAGCTGGATACACTCGGTTGTTGGCGCAACAGGTGCATAGACAAGGAGTCCACCTGCTTCCAGCTTAACGACGGTCATCCGAATCGGCACGATAGTATAAAGAATGCCGTGAGGCTG
The DNA here is from genome assembly GCF_034531165.2 of Dendronalium sp. ChiSLP03b. NCBI lineage: Bacteria > Bacillati > Cyanobacteriota > Cyanophyceae > Nostocales > Nostocaceae > Dendronalium > Dendronalium sp. ChiSLP03b. The sequence continues at coordinate 63,459 of NZ_JAVRBR020000132.1, forward strand.
ATCGAATGTCCAGATAGTGTCCTTAACTATTTCTCTGCAAACTGTTCGCCGCCTGCCGTAAGGATAGAGTGGTAAAGCAGGCCAAAACGGCCATGACCAATCTCTCGAATGGGTGCTGGAATTCATCCATTGCTCCTGAGACTGTACTCTTGACTTACGTTTGCGTGCATTCATCGTCATTCTATTCACATCTTGCACCAATATCATTATTGCGATTTTTGTAGAGTAAAGTATTGCCCAATCTTTAATTCAAAGGTTCATTGCCAGGGTTGGCAATTAGCCACTCTTACTTAACGGTAACCATGAACTTATTGCTTAAACAGTAGATGAATACACTTATTTTATAATTACCTATTCGTAGCAGCTAATACAGCGATTATTAAGCAGTAGTTGAATCTTGTTAAAGATAAGATTAAATTATTAGAGGAGATTTTATGTTTTCATATAAATACTTATTTTTAAACTAAGCCATAACAAAATGACCTATTATAAATTAATTGATGTTTTGGAAACAGAGCAAATTCAAAGCAAATATGTAATTTGTGTAAATATTTTTTTTATTTTATGTTAACTCTTATTCAATTTTAGATATATTTTATACATCAAAATTATATGGACGCAATTAGTCATAACACATTCTATAATTGTCCACAACTTTCTATACCTTAATCATATTGGATTGCATAAATTAATTGGAAAAATAATTTTTTAATTTATTTATATTTGAACCATTCTTCTTTTGATAAAAGAGATGGTATTTTATCTGATAAATGCTTTCTTGAATCAAGAATACAAACTCAAATACTCAAATAGTTTGTATATACATTAGGTAAGGTTAGACAATCTGTGACAATAGACTTTAATGAACTCAACCAACTTCTAGTTACAATTGCTCAAAGTAACTTTGCAGAAGTAACGCTTAAAACTGATGATTTTGAACTGACAGTGCGTAAAGCTGTTGAAGTCAGAGAGCAACTGCTGTCTGACAAGCAATTGGAGCAAGGAGGTGTTTTGGCATCGCCCTCAACCCTAAGTGCTGCGATCGCCGCAACATCAGGTTCTGAAATTAATATGGCAATCAGTGGGGTTGTGGATACTGGGAATGTAGCCCCAGAGCAGGTAACAATAGCTGCATCGTTGCCTACTGGGCAAAAGTTGTTTGATATGGTTTCACCAATGGTGGGGACTTTTTACCGTGCCTCTGCTCCCAGCGAACCACCCTTTGTAGAAGTAGGCGATCGCATTAAAGCTGGTCAAACAGTCTGTATTATTGAAGCTATGAAGCTGATGAATGAAATTGAAGCTGAAGCATCTGGACAAATCGTCGAAATTCTGGTGCAAAATGGTGAGCCAGTAGAATTTGGGCAGCAATTAGTGAGAATCAAGCCTGATTAAAGAAGGCAGGTGGAGGAGGGGGAGCAGGAGAGGTAGTACTTGTTACTCTTGTCCGTCTATTCCCTATTTTTAATGTACATCACAGGAATCTTTCAGAGAAACAAGCCTATTAAACTTTTACGCTAACAAAATTGTACATTGACTCAACTAGACAGTTGACTACCAAGCGCTGTCTGTCGTCCGTCATCAGAAGCCAGTGCGTTGGGGAGACAGCTCGGTGGACGGGTTCCTCAAAATAATTTTCTCTTGAATTTGGCACTGCGATCGCTTTCCTGCCTTCAACATCAGCAGAAATATTAGCAGGCTAGTTAAAGGCGATGAAAGTGGAACTGGTAGTTTGAAAAAGTTGTAACAGCAGCATGAATGAGACAGCTTATTGTAAAATGAACGTTCTTACTACCTGATATAACAGGACGATCGCAATCGGGATAATAATCGGCAAGAATACTATTAGTCCCGATTTCTCAAAGCGAATTTCTTGACCCTCGGACTTGAAAAGAGCAATTAAACCAACGACTCCCATCAGTACCCAGATAAAGCCGAAGACAATGAAGATGATAAATACTGAGTCTTGCATTTTCTTTTGGTGCTTACCCTGACAATCTAATCTCTAGGCTAGCTCTATTACCCAGCGATCGCATTTTTAACTCACAAAAGTAGCAGCAAATATCTTTGGAGTAGCAAAACTCAACTATTTCTTGACTCGGCTTAGCCGCTCCAGTTGAGTTTCAATGGCAGCCAAAAGTTGATGTTGTGACCAATCGTGGCTGAGATGGGCAGCTATGCAAGCGGCTCCAGCGCCCATACCCTCTTTCACAAAGCCCTGCTCATAAGCTTGGAGTTGGGGATAACGAGAATTGGCAAAACTGACTCCAGTAGCCAGTAGGGGAGGATTTTTTGCTCCTAAGTTGAGAGCTAAATCAACAGTACCGCCAGTTGGGTCTTCTGCTACCCAGCGAGTTGTACCTATAACTACTTCTATTGGCTGCCAAGATAAATTGTAAACTTGAGCGATCGCACTCGTTAAAGCATAAACTGCCAGCATTTGCGTACCGCCTGCAAGCATAACACCACAACTGCGGCTAGCAGCGATCGTCATCCCAGCTACAACCACTTGCATAGGATCGCCTACCGCTGCTACTAGTTGTAGGGGGTCAATCACAGACGCGGGGACGCGGTGAGACAGCGCTGCGGGAAGGTTTCCCTCCGGAGCCACTTCTGTGCGGGGGTTCCCCCCGTTGAAGAAAGTGGCATCAGGCGACTGCGTTAGCGTAGCGTCACCCGAAGGGTGACGCGGGGACGCGGTGAATGAGAGGGATGAGGGAGATGAAGAAGTTAATTTATCTTTGCCTGCTCCGCCTGCTTCCCCTGCCCTCCACCTCTCCAGCCCAGCTTCTACTAATGCCCACTTTTGCGTGTGGTTACAAACAGGGTGACTGCTGTTAACTTTTCCTACTGCGTCTATGCCTAAGCCCGTTAAAATTGCTAGGGCAGTTGTAGTTCCCCCAACGACGCACTCACCTATAATCAGATACCCTTGTTGGATATCGGCTGCAAGGCGTTCTCCCCAAAGCAATCCTTGCTCTAGTAGGTGGCGTACTATTGCTAGTTCCATAGCAGCACCTTCACTTAAACATCTAGCAGGAGTGCCACCCAAATCAATTGCTGGCACAGCAGCAGCCTGCGGTAAACCAGCATCAAATAAATAAACTGGAATGTTGAGTGCTTCAACTACAGCACGGGAAATCAGTACGGGCGATGCTCCCGCTGTTAGTGGTGGTAGAGGATGTTGGGGTTTTTGTTCCGGACCGTAATATAAAAACTCGGCATCAGCACAAGCAGTATATTTCCGATCCTCAGGAGTGCGTCCAGCTGCTGAAATTCCTGGAATCAAGCCTGTTTCAGTAAAACCTAAAACACAGGCAAACAAGGGTAAGCAGCCGCGATACTTCGCAATCCATTCTTTACCTTGTTCTGTTTGAGTATAAATATTAATCATAAGTTTTTTATCAGTTGTCAGTTGTGTCTTTTTGCCACTGACAACTGACCATTGACTAACCTTCATAATCCATGAGAACTTGTACCCATTGTGGCGGACGGGGGATAGGATTTCCCAGGCGATCTAATAATAACCATGCTGCCAGATGTACTACAAACAGATAGATAAAGTTATTGAGGACAATCAAGGCGATGGCTCCCATTTGAATCAAAAACACACTAGGAGTCGCTAATAATTCCAGCTTCAGGAATACCCATTCTGTAATTTCTGTTACTTGATTGATTACATAAATCCACAGGTCTTCACTCGATAACACAGACAGCAACCACATCCGAAAAAAGAATCCCAAAGTGCCCAACAGCGTGCCCAAAGTGATAGAAACAATCCAGGGAACGCGACGATACCAGGTTGCTCCTAGTAGCACGCCCATGAAAGCGTAGGGCATAACAAATAGTAGACTGCGGACTGGCCCCATCAACACCGACAGCAGTAGCCCAGAAGTAACTGCCGCCATCCATGCTGCTCGTTTGCCCCAACGGAGGTAAACTAGAGCGATCGGTACAGGAAAAAATATCCGCAAAACTGGTCCCAAGGGAAAGTAGTAATTAATAAACCAAATCAGGCTGGCAGTACTGGCTAAAAAGGCTGTTTCTACCATCCTCAAGGGTGCATCAACTTTCATCTGGGGAGGCTTTAACTGCTCTTGTTTATCTAACCATTGATTTGGGGGAGTTGGAGATTCAGGAGATTGATCTTCTTCTGGCTCATCTGGCAGCGAATCTAAAATACTCATTCTTGGACTTGTTAAACTATCATTCTTTCCAGGGCTGACAGATCGGGAATACAAATTGTGTCCTGATCCCGTCTGATCAAGCCTTTTTTTTCCAGCCTTGTCAATACTCTTGTAACTGTTTCTCGCGCTAGTCCACTTAAACTACTCAATTCTCGGTGAGGTAAATTGGGAATTTCGGTTCCTGTCTGTGCCTGTTTTCCCTGTCCTTCTGCCAAAAACAACAACGTGTCTGCTACCCGCGACTGACTATCAGATTCCCGCAAGCGCAGTCGCCGATTCACTTGCCGCAAGCGCCGTGCCATCAATTGTGACAATCGGACTCCTGCCATTGGTTCTGTATGAAGTAACTTGACAAAATCCTGAGAGGGCATACTGCCAATTACTGTGGCAGTTAAGGTAATAACATCGGTAGAGCGAGGTACTTCATCTAGCGCTGCCATTTCACCGAACAATTCTCCCTTACCAAGAATATTCAGCGTCACCTCTTTCCCTTCCATATTGTAGGTACGAATTTTTACCCATCCATCAACTATAAAATAGACCGAACCACCCCAGTCATTTTCCAAGAGAATCACCTGATTAGCTGGGTGCGTGCGGGTAACAAGATTGGTAAGGGCTATTTCCACAACAGGTTCTGGCAACCCTTGAAAAAAGGGAGCCGAGAACATCCAAGGATTGGTCGGTGCTTGCAAGCTATATCGATCTTCCATTACGACATCTTTATTAAAGCTGCTATCTATAAAACAAACAAGAGCGCTATATTCAGCCTAGGCGATCAAAGCACAGCCATTTTCAAAAATAAAACTATGTGACACAAGAAAACGAGGAGAATGTTTTTTACAGACAATCTTCATTTAGTAGGGGTTGAAATTAAGTCAACCTTTGGCACACAGCAGTTTATCCTCTCTTAGAGTATTATTTGGGTATTTACTGCAAAGATGATTAGTTAAAAATATATGCAAACAACATCAATGATACTTAACGTAGTTAATTTTTGCTAAGGTAAAATTTTTACCTGTTGACCGTAATAGAGAATCAAGTAAAAAATCCCATCTTGCCATTTCAGTTACTCTTTGGCTACATTAATTGCTCGTGTGGGTGCAAAGAGGAGGATATTTGTCTTGTAGATCCGGATCCGTAAATCAAAGTTCGTCTATCCAAGACTATTTGCTTGGCTATTGCATTTTTTATGTTTTTGATAACGATCGAGCCGAGAGACTGTAACATCGCCTGTATGGTGAAAGGTCACAGCGCCTTGTAAACCACCTTGTGCTGACAACTGCAAAATACCTTTTGTATTTCTAGACTTTAACTAGCTTCCAAGCTAATTTTTCTCAACTGCGCTGATTGACGATCGCTACGACTCCTAGTAAGCCCAAAATAATTGCACTCTAGAGTCTAAATGGCAGCTTTTAAACTTCAATACTTTAATAATTGTAAAGTAATTCCCACACCAGTTAACGTACAGTTCTAGCTAAGGTAATTCAAAGTGACTTCCCGCGAAGATGAAATAAAAAAACTGATCGCAGACATTGACAACTTACTTAATAGTAGTGGCAAGCGCCTGTCTAAGCTTATTTCTAGTCAAGGGCCGGAAGCCCGAGAGGTTTTAGAACGAATCCGCACTTTTCTTGTGCAGCTAAACCAGAGTCAGGCGCTAGAAAACGATATTCAAAAGTCCGCCGAACAGCCACAACTATCGCCTTTGTTGGCAAAATTTATCGATCGAGGTCATAACCAATCTTCGACACAGCACAACCAACCCGACCAAGAACAAAGTAATTTTATACCCCAAGAATTAAAAAGCGAATTGTCGGCATTTCTCCAGCCGCTGCAAGCAGAATTAACAGCGATGTTGCAAGAGCGGGCGACTCTGGCGCAGGAAATTAGGCAACTAGAGCAAAAGCGACTGCATCACTACTCCTTAAGCCAGCAGTGGGCAAACCAGGAGCAGATGATTTCCGAATTTTTACAAGTACTTACAAATCGTCTAGTACCAAATTTAACACCTCAGATGGCGGAGAATTTGGCAAATTCCACTCATTCTGTCAAAGCAAGCGATCCAGAGCTAACGACTCAACCTTTCTTAGAATCATCAGATCGGGCGCAACGGTTAACACAGCTAGCCAAGGAATTAGATCGACGTTTACTATCACTGGATGGCACTGTAAATGTTGTCTTTGACGCATTACAGCGCAATATTAATACTTATCATGAGTCTTTATCTCAAGCACTAGCCAGAATGCATAGTACGGGAGTGCAAGGCGAGCAGCTGATGGCAAGTTTTCTTAACAATTTGACGCAGTATTTGCAGCAACAAGCTCTCATTCAGCCATCTGTCTTAACAGGAGAAAATGAAACGCTTGCGCGATCGCCATCCCTGTTAAATCGGGCAAATGCTGTTATTCCAGAAGTTGTCAAACCAACTCCAAGTAATGAAGTTGCCAGCCAAGCGTTGGAGCCGATCGAGTCAGAGGCTTTATTTGCACTTGCAAGTAACCAACAAGAAAATGTGTATGTCGATGGCGATCGCCTCTTTGAACAAGAAGATGCGGACACAGCGATCGAAGAAGATCTGGATGCAGTGCTTTTACAGCTTGGCGTAGATGCACCTTTCTCTAGCTCCAATACTACTACCGCAGTAGAATTGCCACCCGATAGTTTGGAATTAATTGGTGATGAAGTAGATCAACTTTACGCCAGTTTGTTTGGTACTAGTAGCTTGGCTAAATCCAGCCTAGAAGACAACCAAGAGATTGCAAAAGAGGATTTATCGTCGTCAAATATTGCTGAAACTACGGCTACTTCCGCCACAAATCTAATAGAAACAGAGGATGTATCGGTAGCAAGTATTCCCAATAATGTACCTTTAGATAATCCAGTAGAACAAATAGATGCTGCTGTAAATACGCCAGATCCTTGGCTGGAACAATCAGACGTAGGTCTTCTGAATTTAAACGACACTAATCTACAAGAAACACCAAATGATTCAATAGAACCTACATCCCCATTAGAGTCATGGCAAGTATTGTTTTTTGAGGAAGATAATGACCTAGCCACACCTCCAGGTCTTTCTAGCTGGCAACAAGAAGCAGGTTTAGCTACGGACAGTGTCCAATTTCAGCCCAGCAGCGCTGATACAATTACAACCTTGACCGATTTATTCGCTGATGTAGAAATTGAGGAACAGTTGCCGGAAGTTTCTTTTCGTTTAGCAGCACCAACTGTAACACCAATGCCAACAATTGCCCAAAAGTTGGAAGTAGGAATTAACAAAGACGAAAAGCAAGAGGAGTTGTTAGATACTTACATTCCAGCTTCGCCTCAGGAGAATTTGCTCTCGCCAGAAATAAACCATCCGACCAACGTACCTGATATTTCTTTGGACGAAGAGCAGTTACAGCAATTACATCAAGATTTGGCAAAATTTGATGAACAGCTACACTTCCTGTCAGCAACTGCTAGTACCAATGATTTAGCTGACGATTTCCCACAGTTGCCCAAGTTAGAATCTGTCCCTGAACAACAGAATGTTACTTTCTCTCGTGTAGAAGTCTCCAAGATTACGCCTATATCTTTGCCGCAAACAGAAGCTGACTTAGACTTTAGCCCTACAACCGAAAAAAAAAAGGAAGTTACACCTTCTGGGGAAGACAACTCCATCATTTCAGATTCCCCATCTATAAATAATCTTCTTGATTCAGTTTGGTATTTAGGAATTGATTTAGGTACAACTGGAATTTCTGCGGCACTATTGAATCGCTCCACTTTTGTTGTTCATCCAATCTACTGGTCAGCAGAAAACCAACCGGGAGCCACTTCCTTCCAGCAATCGTTTCGTTTACCAGCAGAAGTTTATCTGCCGGCTGCTTCTGTACCTCAGGCGGAAACTCAAACTACACAAGTGCAGGAGTCAAAAGCTACAAATCCAAGGAAAAATCTCTATTCAGCGCAGTTAAAACCGTATTTACAGGTAGCTATCCCCTACAAAAGTAGACAGCAAAAGTGGGAACCCGTACTGCAATTCAATGAATTTTCTGCGGGGCCTTTGATTTGGGTGGTGCGATCGCTCTCGAAATTATTGTTAACCTTGAAGTCAGACCGCCACAGCACAACTCAGGGTTTAATTGCCACAGCAATTGGTCTAGATGCACAGACTTTCCATCAAATTATTAATAACATTGCTGGCGCGATCTGCACCTGTCCATCTAGCTGGTCGGAACAATATCGCTTCAATGTGCGCGAAGCTTTACTCACTAGCAAATTAGTTCAACATCCCCAGCAAGTATTTTTTGTGGAAGAAGCGATCGCTAGTCTCTTGAGCATACTTGATGGCGATAATGGCGAAACAGTACAAATCAGCGATCGCCAAGGGTTGCGTCCAGTCAATACCAGCGATCGTCCTTTGGTAGGTAATACCCTTGCCATAAACATTGGGGCAACTGCCACAGAAATGGCACTGGTTGATTTGCCAGAAAGTTTGCTGCAATTAGCACATCAAGATTTTATGCTGCATGGTTTTGCCTATGCTAGCAAAGGAATTGAGCAGGATATTATTTGCCAATTGCTGTTGCCACCAAAGTATCAGCGATCGCGCTTTGAAAACCAGGATGATGACAAAACTACTCCCAGTAACCCTTGGCAATGGCAACCAGCCTTTGTTGGTTTAGACCAGATGCGTTGGCAGAGTTTGGGGTTAGAAGACTTGGATTTACCCAGAGTAGGCGAACCAGATATCACAGCTCGCATTCGCCTCCAGCAACGCTTAGAAAGCTCTTTGTTAGGACAAGCTGTAATAGATGCAGCCCTAGCTCTGAAGCTGATTTTACAACATCAAGATTCTTTTACCCTAGAATTAGCCGATCGGCGGTGGGTGTTGCAGCGACGGGACTTAGAAAACCAAGTATTTGTCCCCTTCGTACGCCGCCTCAACCGCGAACTCAATAAGTTATTGGTAGCGCGTGGCATACCCACAGAAGCAATTAACCAAGCTGTTTTGACTGGTGGAGTCGCTTCTTTAGGAGTCGTGAACAATTGGCTACGGCAAAAACTTCCTAATGCTAGGATTATTCAAGATTTTTATCTTGGCGAAAACAGCGCTCCCAATTGTAGTCGGGTTGCTTATGGTTTAGCTATGCTGCCTCTGCATCCCCAGGTTTTAGAAGAATCTAGGCAACAGTACACCGACTATTTCCTGTTTACGGAGTTGCTGCGGCTTTTGCCCAACCGTACTTTATCTTTTAGCGAAGTTCTGCAACTCTTTGAGGGTCGTGGCATCAATACTAGTATCTGTCAGCAACGCCTGTTGGCTTTCTTAGAAGGTGAATTACCTCCGGGTTTGATACCTTCGACTCTAGAGGCTGCTACTTGGCTTACCCACAGTTCCGATGAAAATCCTGATTACCAAGCGATCGCAGCCGCACCACTTTTTGAAAAACAAGGGAATCTCACTTATCGTCCCAATTCCCAACAGATGTTCGCTTTGCGTCACTATCTGGATGCCATTAAAGCTAGTATTCAGCAGTCGCTGGAAGAACCTTATACTGTGAACTTTGTCTCAGAAGTTACTCATTAGTCCTGAGTTAAATGACTCAGGGCAGCCTCAATAAATAAATATGCAAAGCTGAATGCCCAGTCTTTTGGCGGATTTGAGGAACTAAAGCAAAGCATTCGCTTCGCAGCATTTTTAAGCGCTTTTAGATTGATGTGCGCGTTAGCACAGCATGTTATTTTTTTATTTTAGGGAATAATACGCAAAATTTAAAATACTCTAGTTTAATTGAAAGATTGTGTAAACTTTAGGGTTTATGTTGTGTGTTGATTAAAATTTTGTCTATATTATCACTCAGTACACAGCCTGTATCAAGCAATAAACAATAAAACAGTAAAAATTAAAAATAAGTTATGTCCCTGCCCACTTTTACTTCTGATGAAAGAGGTTGTGCTGTGGATAATTTAGCCATATTAACTTATCTTAATTCAGTTAATTTTTCCCAACAACCTCTACATCGTTCAACTGCAAGTGTTACAAAACGCACAATTGATATTGTAGGAGCCGTTGTTGGGCTGATAATTACAGCCTTGATAACAATTCCAGTAACAATTGCAACTATTATTAGCAATCCCGGGCCGCTATTTTATTCTCAAATTCGCTGTGGTTTGAACGGAAGACCTTTCCGCATCTGGAAATTTCGTTCTATGGTAGTTGGTGCTGATAAACTCAAGCATCTGGTCAAAAACCAAGCTAAAGGTCATATTTTCAAATCCATTGACGATCCTCGCATTACACCTATAGGTAAATTCCTGCGGCGCACCAGCTTAGATGAATTACCTCAATTTTGGAATGTTCTTATGGGGGACATGAGCTTAGTTGGTACTCGTCCACCTACTCCTGATGAAGTCATGCATTACGAACCGCACCACTGGGAAAGATTGCGGGTCAAGCCAGGCATGACCGGCGAATGGCAAGTTAACGGTCGTTCCAGCATCAAAGACTTTGAAACTATTGTGAGTATGGATGTCGAATATCAGCGTAAGTGGTCTGTAGCTTACGATTTGAATTTGATATTAAAAACTATCTGGGTGGTGTTGAAAAAGAACGGTGCTTATTAGGTGTTGATTACAGAGTTTTGCAAATGGCAATCGATCGACCTGAAAATTACTTGCTGTAAATGGTTAATTACCACTCTAAATAGCTAAGATTGCCTATTATTAAACTGATTCAAAATTAAGAATTTCAAATTTAATATTTTGGCATTTTTAATTGTGAATTTTGAATTAGATACTTTAACCCTTGACTCCACTACCAGTTTCTGTAGGTACAATATAGCGCTGTAAAAATACAAATAATATTAGTACTGGGACAACAGAAATTATTGAGCCAGCGGCAACTAAACGCCAGTCTAGGGAAAACGTACCTGCCAGTTTCGCTACGCCCAAAGGCAGTGTGTATAAGCTTTCGTCTTGAATCACAATTAAAGGCCAGAGAAAGTCGCTCCAAGAACCGATAAATACAAAAATAGCCAAAGTGACTAGTGCTGGGCGAACTGCTGGTAACATGATATGCCACCACAAACCTAATTCCGAACTCCCATCCATCCGCGCAGCTTCTTCTATTTCTTTGGGGACACCCATAAAAGCTTGTCGTAGTAAAAAAATGCCAAAGGCAGAAGCTAAGCTGGGAAAAATCATTCCCAAATAAGTATTTCGTAAACCTATTTTGACTGTCAAAATATACAGGGGAATCATAACGATTTGAAAGGGAATCATGATTGTCGAGACGATCGCAATAAAAATCCAATCCCTCCCTGGAAATGACAATCTTGCCAAAGGATATGCTGCTAAAGCACAAAACAGGAGATTCAAGCCTACAGTCAGCACAGCCACCAGAGTACTGTTATATATGTACTGTCCAAAAGGTAAAGATTGCCACACCCTAGAGAAATTTTCTAGTGTCGGCTGAACTGGTAATAACTGCGGCGGTGACTGTAAGATACTTTCTGTTGGTGATTTTAAAGCTGTACTAATTAGCCACAGCAACGGGAAGAGCATTACAAGGGCGATCGCACCTAAAATTACATAAATTAACACAATCTTCAGTTGTGAATTGCGCTTGAAAAAATTCATAAGTAACCTGAGTTTACTAATTTGAAATCCAATTATAAACTGTGAAATACCTCAATCAATTAATCCGTAATTTGGCAATAAAAATATATAAAGAATCGTGCTATATACTTGTTTTTATATTTGAAACATCATAATATAGTAATTGTATTTGTCTATATACATAACGTTGTATTTGACGCGCCAAGGACAATTGTCCTTGGCGCAAGATATTTTCAAATGACTTGTATTTCTCCTCCTCTGAATACTTGATACTTTCAATTGCGGTTTTCTTTATCGAAGAACAGTAAGAGTGTTAATCAAAACTAAGAACTAAGTAGGTAGACATAATTAAATGTAAGATGTCATTGCGTTCGCGTAGCGTCTCGTAGAGAGGAGGAACGACGTAGGCAGAGCCTTCTCGTAGAGAAGCAATCCCAGTCTTTGCGATTGCTTCGTTCCTCGCAATGACAGAACATATTATATTTATTTGCGCCGATCTACTTATCTCAAATAAACAGTTTTTCTTGGTTGATTTACACTGGTTGATCTTGAATTACTGCATAAGGTTGTGGTTCTCGCAAGCGTTGGGCAATTTGTTCGCGGCGATACTTTGCAAGTTCGCTGTAAAGCCTTTTCCGAGAGAGATTTACGCTGCCAACAGGTTCATGTTCTAGCAATGTATGCCAAGGTGAAAATAACATGCCCTCATCGAGACGTTTGCGTTCTTCAAAGTCAAATTTCTGACTGGGAATGCGGACAGTTGCAACTTTAATAAATGGTGAATCTGCTTCTTGCCATTCCTGAACGTGGTTTTCAATTGGCGTTTTTTCATCATCTACATAAAACTGAATCAGGAAGTCAAAAGACGCTTCTTGGCCTTCTATCGTCAAATATTTGACCATTACTTCCCGGAGATAGTTTTCTGATTCTGGAAGTGTTTCAGGAGGTTGTTCTGGCTGTTGAGATTTGACGGACAATTTGACAATTTTATTGCCAAACTTAAACGGAGCCATACTCCAATATTGAATCAAAAGTGGATTGTTTATCTTCTGACTACCAATTTTTTGCAAAATAGCAAAGGCGTAAGCAAGTTCCTCCATGCGTTCTGGGGTAAGTTGTCCGCTACCTGCTTTAGAGAGATCGGCGTAATCGCGAACATCTTTGGTCAGAAAAATAGGATAATTGTTGAGTATAAAATCTTGGGTTTTTTCTTCGTCATCCAGCACTTTTTGCCCGTCCACATTTATCACCTTGATGGCGATACCCCGGACATCAGGCTGGCTATCAGAGCGGAATTTACCACGTTTTTCAGGCGAACCACCACTAGAGAAACGAATCCAGGCAGGATAAGTTTGAGGAGTTTTGAACAAACCTACTCTCAGGTCTTCAGCAAGATTGGGTTCAATAATAAACTCTCCCCAAAGGAGTCCATGACTTTTGCTATGAATTTGGCGGAGGTCTGGGCCATTTTGCTGCTGAACTTGCAGGCTACTTGCTATAATCTCGTCGATTAGTGCTTCCTGCTCAGTAGTAGATGATACTGGATTACTCATGGAAAATATTTGATGATGTGTCTTCATCATCCTGAACCTTTAGTCTTTTTGAGTCAAGCCAGTTTCACTAAAAACAGTTTTTAAAGGTTTATCCCAAGGTTCGATAGGTAGTTGCGGCAAATAAGCAAAATCAAAGACAATGCCGATAGTTGGCTTGGCGAACCACTCCGGTGAATTGAGCAAGCGATCGTAATATCCGCCGCCATAACCCAAACGATATCCTTGATAATCGCAAGCAACACTGGGGACTAAAACTAAATCCACTTCTGCTGGATCTATGCTTGGCGCGTTTGCATGAGGTTCAGTAATACCATAAGCACCAATTTGCAAATTGTCGTTAGGTTCCCAGATATGCCAATGAAGGGATTTCCCAACGCAACGAGGAAATCCCCAACGGTATTTGGTGTTTGCAAATAATGGACTGAGGTCAGGTTCTTGGCGAAAGCTGAAATAAGCAAGTATTGTTTTTGCTTGGGCGAACAGAACAGAAGTTTGCAGATGAGAGCAAATGCGATCGCTTTTTTCTCTCCATTCTCGAACGGACATTGATTGCCGTGCTTTCAGCAGAGTCCGACGTAGTTCTGCTTTATTATCTGCTTTCGGCACGTCTAGCATAGATCGCTTTTTGGTAATTGAGATGCAAGTCCTTGGGAAAAATCAGGCATGAAGGTTAGCTTGTTCTTGCAACCAAGGATCTACAGGCTGTCCATCTTTGCGACGCAATTCAATTTCTACTACCATTACTTCCTTTGAACCAGGAGGAGCGGGTTTTTGATTAAAAACAATGTCATAATCCAATGGATTGTGATTGCGTTCTTTCAACCATTCCTGCACCTTGGTTGTGGCAAAGAATGATTGCCCTTGTTCAAACATACGGGTAATCTGCATTTGCAGCGTGTAGGGATTTATGCGACCCATTTTTTCTACCTTTGTAAAGTAATTTTTAGGGCAAACAAGATACCTGCTTTATATGATCTGATGTTAGTTGAGGTGTAGGTCTTTTGCCTACTTATCTGTCAAACCGGAAATTTTGGGTACAGACTGACTGAAGAATCGTAGAAGAAGCAGGGAAATAAGACCAAACTGTTCTTTTACTGTGGAAGTACGGTAAACCTCATAACCGATGGTTCATAACCCTCTTTTATCACTTTGGGAGAACCCAATCGCTGAAAGCCTTTCGAGGCTTTAATTTCTAAGTTTTGGCTATAAATTTTAGTTACTGTTAGAAAATAAAGGCTCAAAGCTTGACTCAATCAAAGTTTCAGAATCTT
>NZ_JAVRBR020000133.1:0-5278 GCF_034531165.2 Dendronalium sp. ChiSLP03b
TTTGAAAGCAGTTTTGGTAGAATTTAGGTAACATTATCATTTGATAGGTCTTGTTGAGAATACCTGACCTATCTTTTTTTACCCCAAAACGGTCACACGCTCCTATTTCCTTGGCTTCAGCCGCTTTGTCACCCCGTCAGGTTTTTGGGTTAGGGCGCACTGACTACGATGTGTAGTCAGGGAATATCGCCAAAATCTGGTGTTACTGATTACCTACTCATCGTCAAGTGCAAATCGGCAAGAGTGATTGAAGCCAAACAGGTAACAACCAAAGCCAAGAAAAAGACAAAAACTCAGCCCCAATCACCTGCACAATTAGCATTACCATTAAAATAATGCCCAACCTGTACATTATCGGTGGTGCAAACGGTTCTGGTAAAACTACCGCCGCACTGCAAATCCTTCCCTACTTCCTAGAAGTATTTGAATATGTCAACGCAGATGAAATAGCAGCCGGACTTTCTCCTTTTAATCCTGAATCTGTAGCCATTCAAGCCGGACGATTAATGTTAGAAAGGCTAGAAACTCTAGTGAATACTGAAGCTGATTTTGCTTTTGAAACTACATTAGCGGCTCGGAACTTTGCCCGATTCTTGAGAGAATGTCAAGCTAAAGGTTATATTATCAACCTAATTTACTTTTGGCTACAAAGTCCTGAATTAGCTATTGCACGGGTAAAGAGACGTGTAGAAAGTGGCGGTCACAACATTCCTGAAGATACTATTCGCCGTCGCTATGAACGTGGAAGAAAGAACTTAATTGAATTATACTTACCCATGTGCGAACGCTGGATTGTTTACGATAACTCTAATCCGACTTTGCAGATAATAGCTGAACGCCCTTTAAATCAAGAACCTATAATATATCTACCCCAACTATGGAGTCAAATCACTAGTAATACTTATGAATAAGCCAATTCCTGAGAAACTATCTACCCAAATCGACGCAGGTGTTAAACTCGCTATTACTAAAGCTATTGAAAGACACCGCCGTTTAGGAGAATCTATCAGTATTTGGCAAGATGGTCAAGTTGTTACATTAACTGCCGAACAAATTCCTCCTCTCAAATCAGACGACTGAACTGCCCCCACCAGTCAATCTTAGAGGATGTGGTAACTTTACTCGCTTTTTAGTACAAATGGATAGTCAATCGCAAATACAGTCGCCGCCTGATACTTTTCTGACTCCACTATTGTCATTACGAGACTACTATGCTCCCTTAGTAGAAAAATACGAAAAGTTATACACGCAAGCATTAGACAATCTCAATCATGTAGAAGCATTACTATCTAATTGGTCTTCTAGCTCAATAACTAACGGCAAGCTGGAAACAATGGAG
This sequence comes from Dendronalium sp. ChiSLP03b, assembly GCF_034531165.2. Taxonomy (NCBI): domain Bacteria; kingdom Bacillati; phylum Cyanobacteriota; class Cyanophyceae; order Nostocales; family Nostocaceae; genus Dendronalium; species Dendronalium sp. ChiSLP03b. The sequence goes on from NZ_JAVRBR020000133.1 coordinate 1,340, forward strand.
GCGGGAGCTTCAGTTGTTACGGCTCCTATAGAGGAAAACTTGTTATCAGAGAACAGCGATAGTATTACTGAGGCTGAAGTCAGCTTGGTAGAACCTATCAACTCCTCTGTACAAACAATTGATTTAGAGGAAAGTGAATCATCTCAAGAATTTCCAAATCTTGAGATCCCGTCAGTGGTGGACGAGGTATTTACCGCTGCACAAAAAGAAAATCGCCCGTTATCAAATAGCGATCGCACTACTGAAGTGGATTTGGTAGAACCTATCGACTCAGAAGTTAAACAAACTCCCGAAGGTGAGATAAACGAAGGCTATTCACCATCTGGCGAAGATGAAAACTCACCAGCACTAACATCTACAGGTATAGAAACATCACACTCAGCAGGGCAAAAACCGCTCAAGTTTTCAGATATTCCAATGCTGTCAGAATATCGGTCAATAAGCCGTACTGAAGCAGTACAAAAACTATTAGAAAAATATGCTGGCACTGTCTGTCACATAGATTTTATCGTGCGATCGCTTTACGGAGAGTTGGAGCCAGATGTTTTCAAAGTAGTAAAAGGCAGAGTTCAATCAACACTCACTAATGGTAGAGAAAGCAATAGATGGTTCCTTGTTCCTGGTAAACCTGGCTGTTTTACTTTGGATTTAAAATTACTAAACTCGAATCGTAAAAGTAGTTCTGACAAACAGAGCAAAAGTAAAAATAACAAACCCGACCCTAGGGCAAAAACTAATCTCATCCCGATGCTTGGGAAATTTGAAGGGCAATTTTTAATTGATGCGCTCACTTCTTTGTTGCAACAAAATCCTCTTCAAGTTTTCAATGTAGCTGAAGTTATCGAACAATTATATGGAGAACTTGATGAATCAGATGTCAGAGAAGTTAAACCCAAAGTACTAAATGAATTATCACGCGGGCATCGCACAGGGCGATTCTCAAGAGTGCCTAATGAAATAGGACTTTACACTTGGGACAGTAAGTTACTCCAACAGACCAGCGCTGGCTGAAATGCAGTGTATCGCCTGTGATGGAGCAACGCGATTTTCTGAAATCGTCCTGAAATGAGCAATCTTCTCGCGGGGGTAGAGGAAAGTGCTGGGGGAGAAAAGAGAAAAAATAGTAATTTTTGCTACTAAAACTCTACTAAATCCACTTAATTTCTTTCTCTGACCCAGCCTCCCCAGCCCCCAGCTGGAGCCATCTCACTCTCCGAAGCGTTGCTCCCGCCATAACTGTGCTTGCTTTTTATCATCTACTAGCGGTTGTGTACCTTGATTTAACTGTCTGCGTAGGCAAAGCCCGCCGAAGGCATCGCCTAATCTTTCCACCCCTAACTCGTTATATCTTTTTACCAATGCGTACATCCATGTTCTGCTGTAGCCAGTGATTTCCTCTACTCCTCCGTTTTTTTTCCTTGTGCTAATAACCAGATAATTTGATGCTGACGGCTTTCTACGCCATCTTTAGCTTGACGGTAATGTTTTTCTAGCTCTTCCAAATTCAGATGTGCAGCTACACTAATTCGTTTTGGCATTAGTCATCTTTGCACTCATTCCTTTGCCGTCTACCTTCATTTTTTGCACCTTCTAGGGCATTACACTTTTTCCTAAATTCGTGGAATGCCCTAGAATCTAAGAAAAGTTAAGGTTTATACCATTTCACGAAAAATCTGATACAGATTTAACCATTGAAAGCTTTGCTGTATCTAAGTTTTTTAATTGCAAATTGCGAATTGTGAATTGTGAATTGGTATTACTGGGAAGCGATCACTTCTGAGCAAGCCTCTATGCTTGAAGGGTGAATGTGTTGAAATTGATCGATGCTAAACGTTAATCCAGAACGAGGCATTGCATATACTTGGGGGTCTACACCACAAGAGCGACTGATGTCCTTCCCTTGCGAACGCTACATGTCGAATGCTGACGAAGCATATTTTCGAGCTATTGATGTGCAAGCACCAGCGCCAGTATTATTTCGGTGGTTATGCCAATTGAAGGTAGGTTCTTACAGTTATGACTGGCTTGACCACCTTGAACGAATATTTTTTCATGGTGCTGAGTCAATTCCCACTCATCCCAGTCCAAAGCAACTGCTTTCGGGTGTGGAAAATTTAGCTGTTGGTCAAACAATCATGGGCATTTTTAAATTAGTTGAGTTTGAACCAAATCGACATTTGACGATAGTAACTGATGATGAGCAAGCCATTTCTATTTTTGGTGATATTGCTGCAAGCTATGTCGTAATACCAAGAACGGCAAATGCTTGTCGCCTTATTCTTAAGGGGAATATTCGCTATCCCAGAAATCGCTTTTGGTCATGGATACGCTATTTTTTGCCGTGGGCAGACTTATTAATGATGCGTCAGCAATTTTTGAGATTAAAAAATTTAGCTGAAAACCAAGCTTAATCGGTGGCTATTTGCCCGATATTAGTTCAAGAAAAAAGTAAGAAACACACTATGGTATCAAACTAGTAAACGGCTGACCGCAAACGTTTATAGTAGGTAATGCTCTGTAACTTCCTTGCTCGGTCGCAGCTTTAACTTCTTCTCTGTGTTTATTTTTCATCAATTTTGTTATTTCTCTACCTGCTCGCGCCTCTATGTAAAGTAGTTTAATTTAACCTGAATATGTTTTTACTCAATTTAATTGAATTGCCATAAAGACAATGATACATCGTAGCTTTCTTTTAATTATTCTCCTTTTAATCGGATTACTATCAACTATTTTAACCATATACTTTAGCTTAAATTATTCAGGATTCTGCTTTGCAAAGCTGCGTTATCTCAGCGATGAAGAGAAGATAAAATTAGCTTTTGATTCTCTAAATAGTGCAGAAAAATTAAGTATACAAATTGCAGGAGAAAGGCAAGATCGCAAATTTATTAAGTATAAATCTTTTGATGAATATATTAAAGAAAATCCTGATTGTTGTGTCATTAATCCTCCTGGTGGTTCCGATTTACCTCTACCTGAATATTTAGAGCGTATATTTGGCTATCATTCTGGTAATTATGTACGAATTAACTTTAAAGTACGCTAATTAGATGAAAACGACTTACAAAAATATCAAAAAATTAGTGTAGATCTTCCTTTGCAAAATTGTGGTGAAACAGCAAGTTTAAATTAAAATTTAATAATTAAATAAGAAGAGGAATAATAGCAAATATAACAAAGAATGTTATTACAATTTCAGAAGTGATTATACCCTTTTGTAATCATGCTTTGACTCAGGTAAGTGAAATCTAAGAAAAGTGGAAGTCTGCTAACTAAAAAGCTTTGTTGATAAAGGCTTCTGAAGCCAATGCTGCGTACCTTGATTGCGCGGTCGCAGCTTGAAAATTGCGTTTGCTATCGCTTATGTTGGCATTCGTCACAATTTATTTTCTTCTGATTGATTGTGGTCAAAATAAAAAATGCCTAAGCCCTAGCATTATGAAATACTTTTTAAGTTGATATTAAGATGGCATTGGGATTAGTGGGATTAGCCATAATAAGAAAAGACTACCAATTTAAGGCTTGGAATAACAAGAATCTCTGCTTCGTGTTTGGAGGAGTAGTAACTTCCTTTTCTAGAAGCAGCGAGAACAATTTTGGACAAAAGTGAGCTACTTGCACCCGAACAACCCAAACCGGGCCAAGTGCCTTCACTCGTCCATGTACTGGGAACTGGTGTTTCTTTCCATGATTTATAGGTGTAATTGGGATCTTTGCTTTTTCTTGAATAGATAGCGTCATTAAAAAAATTGATCCCTTTGCGGTCAATGGCATCCGTAGTTACATTTGTTAGTCGAAATATAACCCTCTTTTATCACTTTGGGAGAACCCAATCGCTGAAAGCCTTTCGAGGCTTTAATTTCTAAGTTTTGGCTATAAATTTTAGTTACTGTTAGAAAATAAAGGCTCAAAGCTTGACTCAATCAAAGTTTCAGAATC
>NZ_JAVRBR020000134.1:0-38845 GCF_034531165.2 Dendronalium sp. ChiSLP03b
GTGTATTTAACTTTTTGGTCAACTTGATGGCTGGTTTGGCTGCTTACACCTATCTGCCCAAAAAACCCTCAATTGACATTTACCCAAACGATTTGCCTGCACTGCCTCCTGCCGTTTTTTAGTCCCGTCGAACTCACGTTATTTTAATGATGATGAAGTAAAAAAGATAGCCGAAGCTTTATCAAATTTTTCTATTGAAACTATTAACAAAAGGTTAAAATTTAGAGGTTTAGAAGAAGATAGCTATAATCATTTATTTGAGTACACATATAATCCGCTTGTCAGATATTACCAAGATGCAGATGAGAAGGGAAATGCGATGTTTCTCGACTTCGGTTAAATAAATATATCTAGTATTCACTTTCAAAACTTACGTCTTCATAAATCAAGTCAATTCCACAACTAAAGTCAATACTTTCTATAGTAATATTGTTACTAATTGTATATGGAGAATACAACCACATTCTGCCCTCGCCACAGGGCGAACGCACGGTATTTCTAAAACCCTTGCAGGATAAGGATATTGACGAAAAAATAGGCTAACTTTAAAAACGCCAAAACCCTTGCTATTAAAGGATTCTTATACTTTAGATGCGTTTGCCCTGGCCCTCGCCACGACGATATAATTCAACTCCAATTTTCTCAGATTCAATCAAAATATATTCTTGCAGACTAGGCATAGTTCGATAAAAAGCAAACTCTTCTCCCCTATCTTTAGCTTCTGTTCCAGGGGAAAGAACTTCGACAATTACTTTAGGATATTGAATAAATTTGCGAGCATTTAAATCCCGTGCATCACAACTAACTACAACATCAGGATAGTAATACAGGCTTTCAAAACTAACTTGCACTTTGACATCGGCAACATTTATGCGGCAACCTCTAGGACGCAGATGAGGATACAATGCTCTGTAGAGATTCAGAGCGATATCATTATGGGGAATTGTACCCCCAGTCATTGCAAAGACTTCGCCGTTGACGTATTCATAGCGATAGTCTTGTAATGGTTCCCAGTCGCGATATTGCTCGATACTCATTTTTTGAGGTTGAGGATTGGTAATCATCGCACAACGATCGCAATGAATCGCACTAAACTCCTGCTACCAATCTTATCGCCCCTCATCGCTGTAGTATCCGCCCTTCTCGTCGGTGCAATCCTCATCTTACTTGCTGGGGCAAATCCGATCGCAGCCTACACCACGCTTTTTCAAGAATCCCTCTCCACCTACTTCGGATTTGGCAACACCCTTACCAAAATGACACCGCTATTGTTTACCAGTTTAGGAGTTTTAGTAGCGTTGCGTGCAGGTCAATTTAATATCGGTGGCGAAGGGCAAATTTACCTGGGTGCTTTGGGAAGTACTTTAATTGGGTTATATGTGCAGGGATTACCAGCTTTGATTCACATCCCCTTGACGTTATTAGCAGGATTTATCTTTGGTGCAGTGTGGGGTTGGATTCCTGGTTATCTCAAAGCAGTACGGGGAGTAAATGAAGTTATCACCACGTTGCTGCTGAATTATATTGCTATAAATTTAGTCAGCTACCTCGTGCAAAACCCCTTGAAAGCACCAGCAGCGCCTAGTCCTTACTCGCCATTGATTGCTAAATCTGCACAGTTGCCGATTATCCTACCGCAAAGCCTCGCTCATGCAGGAATTTTGCTGGCGCTAATAGCGGCGGGGATATTGTGGGTATTGTTAGTGCGATCGCCTCTAGGATATCAAATCTCCGCCGTTGGATTTAACCCTATTGCCGCCCGTTATGCCGGGATTTCTGTGGAACGTACTATTATGCTGGTGATGGCGTTAGCAGGTGGTTTGGCTGGGTTGGCGGGTGCATCTGAGGTAATGGGGTTAAAGTATCGCTTATTTGAACAAGTTTCACCCGGTTATGGATTTGATGCCATTGCGATCGCTTTCTTAAGTCGTGGTAGTGTTTTCGGTGTGGTACTGACTTCCCTCTTTTTCGCAGCACTCCGCAGTGGTGCTAATGTCATGCAACGCAGTGCGGGAGTACCAGTGACTGTGGTTTACGCCATTCAAGGATTGACTGTGCTATTTATTGCCATTGCTTTGGCATTGGAAAAAAAGTGATTCCCAATTTAATATCTAAAATCCCAAATTTAAAATAGTGTTACTCAAACACAACTGTACGATTACCATATACTAAAACACGATTTTGCAAGTGTAAACGCACTGCTCTAGCTAATACAATTCGCTCCAAATCCTTACCTTTTCTAATCAAATCATCAACTTTATCACGGTGACTTACTCGCACTACATCTTGTTCAATAATTGGGCCTGCATCTAAATCAGCAGTGGCATAATGAGCTGTTGCGCCAATAATTTTGACACCGCGTTCAAATGCTCGATGATAGGGATTTGCACCTACAAAAGCGGGTAAAAAAGAGTGATGAATATTAATAACTTGTGAAAAACGGTTAATAAAATCTGCACTCACAACTTGCATATATTTAGCTAAAACAACTAAATTAATATGATACTTTCGCAGTAATTCTAGTTGTTTAGCTTCTTGTTCCGCTTTGTTATCTTGATTAATAGGAATGTGGGAGTAATCAATACCAAATTGCTCTGCTATTTCTTTTAAATTATGATGGTTACTAATAATTAAAGGAATTTCAGCTGGAATTTCTCCGGCGCGTTGTCGCCAAATCAAATCATATAAACAATGATCTTGTTTACTTACCCAAATCGCAATGCGTGGCACAGTATCAGAAAAGTGCAGTTCCCATTTAGCACCCAAAGGTTGAGCGATCGCATTAAACGCCAGACCAATCAAGTCTCTCGGTAAATTAAATCCATCTAACTGCCATTCAATACGAATCAAAAATAAGCCAGCAGCAAAGTCTGTATGCTGATCTGCGTGGATAATATTGCCACCATTAGCATAAATAAAATTGGCAATTTTTGCCACCAATCCCCTTTGGTCGGGGCAGGAAATTAGCAAGGTTGCGGTCGGATTGGTCATGTAATAGCGAAAGATATTTTGAACTGCTTATTTGCTATTGGTTGGAGTCGGTAGAGGCAGAGTGCTAGGCAAAGGTGTTGCCTGATTCTCTACAGGTTGTTTCCATTCTGATAAATCCCGATTGACTGCATTTTCAAAATCTGTAGATACCAACAGTACATTAATATTGCCATTTGGTTGCGGGGCGGAATCTGCTCGAGCATACACAAAACGGCGATTAAAATCAGGCTTACCCAAAAGCAACTGATGGGTTTTTTGGTTTTTCAAGATAATATTAATAGTGGCTTGTGGTCGATCTAAACCGAATTCCCCAAGCTGGTTAGCTGGGATAGATAGAGTGCGATCGCTCTTACCCTGTACTAACAAATCCATCAAATAAGAAACAATAGCATCATTTGCTGGCTCTGATACCGGAGATTTTAGTAACCACTTAGAATTATCAGATTGACTGTTACGTTCTAAATTTACGGTTAATTTTTGTGTTTTTACTGCTAAAGATTGCACATCATCTGATGTAAAAGAAAAAATTCGCTGCTGTTTCTCCTTAATTTCCTCTCGCTGAGTCGCGCCTTGAATTTCATAGAAGTAAACAAAACCACCCAAACCCAAAGCGAGTAGTATCAAAATTAGAGTCGTTCGTGGCAATTTCATTTTTTAGTCAGTTGTCGGTTGTCGTAGAGACGCGATTAATCGCGTCTCTACAAGAATCAGTTGTCAGCTGTAATTTTTCTCCCCCTGCTCCCTCATCTCCTTTGCCCCTCTGCTCTCCCTGCCTCCCCTGCTCTTTCTTACCGTCTTCGCCACCAGATAAGAGCTGCTGCTGCTAACCCGATAAGGGGTAAAGCTAACAGAGACGACAATGTTAAAATACTAGCTTGTGCATTTGACAGGGTTATCCGACGGTTTTTCGGTTCTTTAGGACTAATTGACAAGGGTTGTCGATCCTGTTGACTTAGCCAAGCAACTGAATTGAGAAATACATCTCCATTGAGTTGCTGTTGAAATAAGCCATTGGTAGCGAAATCTGAATTTCCTAATACCACTAACCGAGATTCGGTAGCTGTTTGTGCTGATTTCTCTGGCGTTGGTGAAGAAGTCGCCGTAGCACTGGGAGTAGGACTAGCCTGACTTTGAGTTGTCGGTGATGGTAGTGGTGAAGTAGTCACCGCAGCACTAGGAGTTGGACTAGCTGGACTTTGAGTTGTCGGTGATGGCAGTGGCGAGGGAGTCACCGCAGCACTAGGAGTTGGACTAGATGTGGTTTGAGATTTAGCTGGGAGTTTTCTAGTCAAAGCTACACCCAAGGTTAAAGGCCCTTTGAGGTCTTTGTCTTGATTAAATTCTAGATTTTCGCTTTGCTGGTCACTTTCAGCCCAGCTATTGGGATAAGGTTTGGTTCGCAGCAAGGGAGTTGCCTCGACACCAGGTACTGGAGTAATTTCTAGAGGTCTTGCCAAGCGATAAAAAGAAATGCCATTACCAAAATCTTTAGTAATCGGGTGTTGTCCGTAGTCTGTGATAATAGGTGCAGCCAAGCCAAGTCCTACACTTCTACCAGAGACATCTATTGCTAAACGATTATCCAGACGCACACCCCACTCTTGTAACAAGTTATTTAGGTTAGGGTTGGTATTGGGATCGATCGTTAGTAGTGCGTTACCACCACGATTGAGATAATTTTGCAAGGCTTTGACCTCGCTATCAAATAATCCTCGTTGGGGCCCAGCGACTACCACCACAGTGGCATCGTCAGGAACTTGGGGCTTCTCTGCTAAATTCAAGGGTGATACAGTGTAATTTTTATCGCTTAATCCTTGAACAGCTTGTGATATTCCACCTTCACCCGCTGCAATTGTGCGTTCGCCGTGACCTTGAAGAAAATAAACTGAAGCAGTGGTTGAACTAGTTATCTGTTGCAAGCGATTTGTTAAACTAACTTCCGACAAGCGGTCATTCTGATTTATCGTTTGTACTAATTGGCGTTTCTCTCCTGATTCTAGGTAAACTTCCCCATAATCTTTAACGCCAAATTTGTCTGCTAGTCCCGGTCTAGTTTGGGGATCGACGTATTCAAACTTAAAATTAGAACCTTGTCGTTGATAATTTTCCAGCAATTCCCGGTCTTGGGGATTTTGATTGGCATCAAACACCCATACTTTTACTGGCTGTTGCAACCTATGCACCAATTCTTTTGATTGAGGGGCAAGGGTAAACAACTGAGACTCTGTTAAGTCTGCTCGCAAGTGGTAACGAGTACCTAAAAAGTTAATTAACCCTAAAATTACCAATACAGCAAAAATCGCAATTAAAGCATTAGTACTAGCTTGAGTAGAACGACTTTTCCACCAGTTACTTTGCTGGCTTTGCCATAATACCCACGCTGCACTAATGACAATTCCCGTAATCAGAAATGCTAAGGGGATTAAATTCCAATTTCCAGAAACTAATCCAGCTGTTAAGCCTACAACAGCTAAAAACGGGCCTAGCCAAAACAAATATTTCCAAGGTTTCTTTTTTTTGATTTTTTTCATGACTTTTCACTTAGCACTCAGCACTCTCAAGGCAGAAGGCAGAAAGGTAGAGGGACAAGGAGGACAAGGAAAATAATTCTTCACTCCTAACAGACGCGATTAATCGCGTCTCTACTCCTAAACTCCTGTACAGACGCGATTAATCGCGTCTCTACTGCCGCTGAAAACGCAGAGCATCGATGGACTGGGCTGTGAGAAAGATACCCAAAAAAATGTAACTGGCAAATAAAATCAAGGCGCTGGTATCAAAAATTCCTTGGATGAGGGTGTTGTAATGTTTCAACAACGATAAATGACTTAAAGCTTCTCCCACAGACCCGCCAACACTTTTGGCGATTAAATCAACAAGTAATAGTAATAAAATTAAGGCAAATGTCAGGACAGCTGACAAAATTGTGCTGTCTGTTAAAGAGGAAATAAACATTCCTAAAGATAAAATTGCCGCAGCCAGCAAGATTAATCCAAAGTGACCCAGTAAAGGAATTGAGGGCGACATTGGTGGATTCGATCCACTAAGAGCGATCGCTTCAAATACTAGCAAGGGTACAACCATCGTAATAAAAAACGTTAGCACCCCTAATAATTTCCCTGTAGCTACTGCCCAATTGGTGACTGGTGACGTGGCTAGCAGTTCTAAAGTGCCCCGCTTGCGTTCTTCGGCATAAAGCCCCATAGAAAGAATGGGCAGGATAAATAACAATAGCCAACCCATACGATCTAAAAATGCTCTGATAAATTCGTAAGGGACATCTATTGGTGGCACTGGCACTCCTAGTTGTTGTCCTTGTAAATCGTATGCTGCGACTGCGGGCAAAATGCCGTCTGGCCCTAGCAAAATCATTACTAAGAATAACCCCGATATAAACCAAAATACGCCAGCGATCGCATAAGCTAAAGGCGATACAAAATAACTCTGTAACTCTCGGCGATAAATGGCAATAATATTACCCAGTACTATACCCATTTACGCTGCTTCTCCTTCGTTCTCTGCTGAGTTTACCTCAGTCTGCAAATTCTTTTCTTCTGTAGTCAATTGCAAAAATACATCTTCTAAAGTAGCGCTAACACGCCGCATTTCATGTAAACCAAATCCCGCACGCACCAGTGCGATGGCAATGTCTTTTCCCGGTTCGCTTCCCAGTTGCGATATTACTCGCAAATAAGCCCGGTTATCTCTAGGAAGATTATTACCAGGAATTGATTCTACCAAATTCACACCCGCTACGTTTTGCAGAACCTGTTTCGCTAGATTAGTTTCTCCTGTAATTTCAATTTCATATCCAGAACCCCCTGTCAACTGCGTCATCAAATTTTCTGGTGTATTAGTTGCTACTATCTTGCCGCGATTGATGATAGCCACGCGGTTACAGGTCATGCTCACTTCTGGCAATATGTGTGTAGACAGAATAATAGTGTGAGTCCCAGCGAGGCTTTTAATTAAATTTCGCACCTCGATAATTTGTCGGGGATCGAGTCCCACAGTGGGTTCATCCATAATGATGGCTGGCGGATCGTGGACGATCGCTTGGGCAATGCCAACTCTTTGGCGATATCCTTTAGAAAGTTTGCGAATAATTACTCGCCGCTTATCTTGCAAATTACAGCGTTCTATAGCTGCGGTGACTTTATTGGCGCGATCGCCTGCTGATATGCCTTTAATGCGCGCAACGAAATGCAAAAATCCTTCCACAGTCATTTCTGGATATAACGGCGGTGTTTCTGGCAAATAGCCAATTCGCTGCCGTACAGCCAAAGAATTTTCATGAACATCAAAGCCAGCAATTTTGGCTGTGCCATTTGTTGCTGGTAAATAACCCGCCAAAATCCTCATGGTTGTGGTTTTTCCAGCGCCATTAGGCCCCAAAAAACCTAAAATTTCTCCTGGTTCTACGCTAAAAGTCACATCAGTAATCGCTGAGGTAGAACCGTATGTTTTACTCAGATGGTCAACTTCAATCATCAGTGTGCTGGCGATCGTGGATTATAGAGTACCCAACAATCTTAGATCGTCTTGGAAGGATGAGGGAGCAGAAGAGGCTGGGAAGTAGAGGGGCAGAGGGGCGGAGGAGATGAGGGAGATTAGGGAGATTAGGGAGATGAGAGAGCTAGGGGAGAAAAATTACAACTGACAACTGACGACTAATAACTGAGATAATTCTTCCGCAGTATTTAAAAAGCCTTATTTTTTCATAATCGAGATATGTCTTTTGTTAGAAGGATAATTACGTTTTTACAGTTAGTGTGTATTTGTAATCAAAAAAGTTGATTGGCTTGATATAGGTGGGATTTTAGCAGATTTCATCTCTAACCTGTAACTCTATTCGCTAGGTTAATTTGCATATAAACTAAGTTCACTTGCTTATGCCAGTAGCTGAAATATGGAGTGAGCCAATTAACTTTCTAAACTGTAAAAAAGCATTGAAAATTAACCAATGGAGTATTGGCATGACGAATTTAATTACTAGGACAGTGGCTCACATCAACTCTTCGCTAAACAAATTTCAAGTAAAACGTTTTTTTGCTGTTGTCCTAGTTGGTGTTTTAGTGCTGACGACAAATATTGCTTTTGGGGACAGTAACAAAGCCTTAGGTGAAAGGGTTCGCGAAAAGGTAGAACAAAATGATGCCCAAAGACCGAAAACAACAGGGCAGTGGTATAAAGACGCTCGTAAAACAGAAGGCAATCCTGGTAAGCGACTTGAGAAAATTGGGCAACAGTCAGGAGAAGCGCTGAAAGAATTTGGGTCTGGTTACGTGAAGGGTGCTAAAGAAACTGCTCGTGATGTAGGCAATAGTGCGGCACAGACAGGCAGAAATCTCTCCAACTAAGCTCAACGCTAAATGCTTGAGTAATGCCGTATTAGAAGCGAGTACCAATAATTGTAATTGGTGTTGTCACGTAAATTTATTAGTGCTTGCTTAAATTTCCAAATATGCACTGATTCTAAATCAGTGCATATTTACTGTGAAGAATCCCCGCACGAGTTACTTGTGGTCAGTGCTTGCACTAAGGATTCTCAGGTGTTTCTTTCCGCCACACGGCAGCCGATCGGGCGTAGTATATGGGATGGTGGAGCCGCACAAACACAACTTGGGGATGAGGCAGTGCTTCTGCCTCGTTCGGCATCACTGCTACCCCTTGCCCGGCGGCAACCAAAGCAATCATTGAGGCATGGCTATCGGCAAACATGTGTAGATTTGGCATATAGCTATGTCCAAAGCGGTTTAGGGTTTGACCAAGAAAAGTCTGGAGGATTGTTGGGATGTAGCCAATAACCAAAGGCTGGGACTTCAAGATTTGAACGAGGATGGTGTTTCTCTAAGAGGTTTGGATGCTCCCGGTGCAGAGTTAGTAAAGATTAATCTCTCCCATGCCAATCTGAGTAAAGCCAATTTAATTGAAAGCGATTTGACTAATGCTAATCTCAGTCAGACTAAACTTAGTGGTGCAGATTTGAGTCATGCGAAACTGAGTTTTGCTCGCTTGAGTCAAGCTAATCTCAGTAGTGCCAATCTCAGAAGTGCTAATTTAATTTGTGCAGATTTGAGTCATGCAAACCTGAGTGGTGCAGATTTGAGAGATGCTAGTTTGAGTGGTGCTAACCTACAGGGAGCCTACCTGACTGGTGCTAATCTCAAAAATGCTAAAGTGAACGCCTATGAACTGAGTGGTGCTTTCACCGAAGGTGCGATTATGCCTGATGGCTCAAAATATAAATCTTCAGTTAGCGATCGCTAAAGTATATGGGTATCGATATTCAAAAAATTTTGGATAGTATATTGCTCGATAAGCTAACAGTGACCCTAAAATTGCTGTTGCGTAAATTTGAGACGATAAAATTAGCAAAATCACTGTTTCATATCGTGTCCGGTTAAAGACTTATCATTAAGACCGCAAAGGGGCAGAGGGGAAGGGTTTTTGGGCTTTCTGCATAGATTCGGGAATTATAAATAATTAGCCGGACTTGATATCAAAGACTCCTAATCCACCAGGAACGTTACTCACAATACCTGCAAACATAGCAAGTAATAAAAATCCAGAGAGGGCGAACATCCCCAGCCAAAAAGTGAAATTAACAAAGGCAATTATTTGCGCGATCGCTACTGTTGATACTCCCCATTTTGAGTAAAAAAGATAACTGATAGTACTGCCAGTTAGCAAGGCAAAATCTATAGTATTACTAAATGCAGAGCTAATAAAGTTAGTTAAAGCACCCCAATTCGATCCACCCCAAGAGGGAGTAAATACTGGGCTAAAGTTTCAGTTAGAAACTTTCAATTCGCAAGCAATGGATTCAGTCCGCAATTACGGCGTGATTTTACCCCCTGGCTATAATAAAAATCAACAAAAGCGTTATCCTGTAATATTTTTACTACACGGGGGTCATGATGATGGCCGCGCTTATGCTGATAAATATGGAATCTTAGATGTACTGCATGAATTATACAAAAGTAAAAAATTGCCGCCATCGATTGTAATTACATCAGATGGTAATGATAATCGTGGTTCTAGTCCTTTGTATGACCCCGGTTATTTTGATGGCCCTAATTGCAAATTAGGAAGTCTGATTGGTTCGGAATTAGTGCAAGTTGTTCATTTACGTTATCGCACTTTGGAAAACCCTAGTTTTGGGCGCTAGGAGGTCTATCTTCTGGAGGATGGGGCGCATTTAATATCGGATTACGCTATTTAAAAAACTTTAACATTTTATTTAGCCATAGCGGTTACTTTATCGATAACAGCGGCCCACAAAATAGTCCCCAACAAATTGTACAACAGCTATCAGTTAAAGAAAGAAAGCTATTGCGTGTGTATCTTGATGCTGGTATTAACGATACTAATTTTCTAGCTTATACCAAAGCCTTTCATGCAAACTTGAATAAGTTAGGCATTGCTAATGTATTTTATACATTTCTTGGAGGTCACGGTTTATCTGGAGTAGATGTAAGTTGGAATTACTTCCATAAACATCTTAAAGATTCGCTTTCGTATGTAGGAAAGCAGTTTGAGAATTCAAAATACCCTGCAAAAATGCACAAAGAGAGTCTACAAAATAAAAAATAACTAATTTTTAATTAAGAATGAATGAAAATTTAAAAACTCAGATTGGGCTTTGGATCGTAGCTTTATTTACAGGTTTAGTCGGAGTAATAAATTTATTATCAGCAGTAACACCTAACCTATACGGACGTAATCACTGGCTAAAGGAAGTTGTACCATTTGAAATTCGTGCTACTGGACATATATTTGCCGCATTGACTGGTTTTGTTTTACTAGCATTAGCTACAAACTTATTACGTAGAAAACGAGTTGCCTGGCTGCTCACTATTGGCTTACTAATTATTTCTATTTTTAGCCATTTACTTAAAGGTTTGGACTATGAAGAAAGCCTGATTTCGGTAATTTTATTGGTGCAATTAGTTATGATGCGCCATGTATTTACAGCAAAATCAGACCGTCCTTCAATTGCGCGAGGGGTACGCGTGTTGTTTGGTGCTTTGCTGTTTACCTTGGCATACGGAACAATCGGTTTTTATTTATTAGAGGGCAAATTTTCGCAAAATTTTAATTGGCGCGATGCCATACTTCAGACTTTGGCAATGTTCTTTACTGAAGATAATTGGGGTTTGCAACCAAAAACTCGGTTTGGGGAATTTTTTGCAAACTCTATTTATGTGATTGCAGCTAGCACAATTACCTTTGCGATAGTCATGCTTTTACAGCCAGTATTTGTTCGTAGTTCAGCGACTCAAACTGAACAAAGAAAAGCTAAAGAAATAGTACAGCAATATGGATGTTCTTCTTTAGCAGCATTAACACTTTTAAGTGATAAAAGTTATTATTTTAGCCCTTCTGGTCGTAGCACGATCGCCTATGTTCCTAAAGGACGCGCTGCGATTGCTTTAGGAGATCCCATTGGACCAATTGAAGACCGCACAGAGGTAATTGTTAGTTTTCAACAGTTTTGCCAATGTAATGATTGGTATCCTGCTTTTTACCAAATTTTGCCCGACGATGTTGAGCTTTACAAATCTTTGGGATTTAAGGCACTCAAAATTGGCGAAGAAGCGATCGTTGATTTGAAAGCTTTTACTTTACAAGGCAAAGCTGGTAAAAACTTTCGACCTTCAATCAATCGTTTGACTAAACTGGGATACCAAATCGAGTTTTATCAACCATCAATTACCGATGACTTATTGCATAAAATCAAAGCTGTAAGTGATGAATGGCTGAAGAGCGTACAAGGTTCAGAGAAACGCTTTTCCCTAGGTTGGTTTGACGAAGCTTATTTGCGAAAGTGCGAGATTGCTGTGGTGCATACTCCCGACGGTCAAATCGGTGCTTTTGCTAATCTTCTACCAGAGTACCAGCTTAACGAAATCACTATTGACATGATGCGACATCGTCAGTCTCTTGAAAATGGCACAATGGACTTTTTATTTGTTTCCATACTTCAGCATTTTAAAGAGAAAGACTACAATAGCTTCAATTTTGGTCTTTCTGCACTAGCTGGAGTTGGTGAAACTCTCGAATCACGGCGCTTAGAGAGGGTATTGCACTATCTTTACGAACATTTAAATCGCTTCTACAACTTCAAGGGCTTGCACGCATATAAAGAAAAGTTTCGCCCTCGTTGGGAACCACGTTATCTGGTTTACCCCAGTTTAGCTGCTTTACCTGATGTAGTCGTAGCATTGATTCGCGCAGACTCAGGCGATCGCC
Organism: Dendronalium sp. ChiSLP03b; assembly: GCF_034531165.2. Lineage (NCBI taxonomy): Bacteria > Bacillati > Cyanobacteriota > Cyanophyceae > Nostocales > Nostocaceae > Dendronalium > Dendronalium sp. ChiSLP03b. The sequence continues at coordinate 12,247 of NZ_JAVRBR020000134.1, forward strand.
TCCTCGATTATTTCAAACCCGGAGCTTAAAAACTGCAAGAGGTATCTTTCTTTTCCTGTACAGATTTAGTGAATTCAAATTAAAAAGCCAAATTACGTTAGCAAGGTAAAACAATCTTTACTATAGTTTGTTGCTCAGGAATGCTGTTGATAGTAAGTTCACCACCATATAGTTTAACTATATGCTGAACAATACTCAGCCCCAGCCCGGAGCCTTGTTGTTCGTATGACTTGCGATTAAATTGGAAAAAAGCTCCAATTTTTTCAATCTCCTGAACAGTCATTCCTTTACCATTATCAATTACATACAAACTAAAGTTACTGTCATCGGCACTACTCATAACTCGAACTTCACTATTTGGTAAAGAAAATTTAAAGGCATTGTCGATTAATTCTTCAATAACAAGACTTAATTTTTCTTCTGGCATTTGCACAGTAGATTCTTGGAGTTCGAGTTTTAAATCTTTCTCTCTATCTACTTCTATAGCTTTTGTAAGAGAAACTGGATTAATAATTTTGTGAGCAAGACATTTAACTACTTTTTCTTGAATATGACGAACTTTTTCAGGCTCTCTTACTATTAATTCAAGATTACTATAAAGTAAAAATCTTTGGGCTAATTTATACAACCGATTAGCAGAAGTGTGAATGAGTTCGGCAATTTCGATTTCTTCAGATTCATGAATATTGCCACAATTCTCTATTAATAACTGCGACATACCGAGAATACCATTTAAAGGAGTATTCAGTTCGTGAGGCAATGAGTGAGCAATATTCATTCGTAGTTCATCTAGCCTAGCTTGAGATTGACGTTCAACTACAGCCTGTTTTTTAAGACGAATAGCGATCGCGTTTAGTAGTTCTTCAGGCGTAAATGGTTTTGTCAAATAATCATCAGCTCCAAACTCCATACCCTGACGAAAATTTGAACGTTCAACTTTAGCAGTGACAAATATCAAAGGAATATTGACAGTTGCTTCATGTTGACGCAGAGCAGACAGTACGCTATAGCCGTCTAATTCTGGCATCATGATGTCACAGATAATCAAGTCTGGTAATTGTTTTTTGGCAATTTCTAATCCAATCTTACCATTGGGAGCTATCAAAGTTTCAAAATCAGAAAGTTGCAAAATTTCCTGAATATTTTCCCGAACTTGGTGTTCGTCTTCTATAATCAAAATTGTATTCATCTAATATTTTCAAGATAAATATATGAGTTTTATGATGTCTAGAAATAAAAGACTATCTTGCAAATTTTAGCAAGCCGTAATCCTTCTAAGCCATTATTTGCAACAATAGTTTTAAAATCTGACAAACTTAAAATTTGTTGAATATTTGAGCCAGCTTGTATTTCATCTTCAATGATTAATATTTTTTTATTCATATTGTGTTTAAATACTCATTTTGTTCACAAATTTTTCTATGTCTAGATACATAGAATATGCCGTTATTAGAACAGATTCTCCAGCTTGACACTTTGGCCACCTAGATTTAGTTCCAAATCGTATCTCGTAGTTTATTTTTCCCAAAATTCTCTATGGGTAACACATAGGATACTCTCAAGTGAGGAAATCTATACAAATTCTTTAAAATCAGGCAACAGATTTCAACCTGCGAATCCAGATGAAATCTGATTAAAGGCGTAAGGTTGCAGTGCCACTTTATTACGAATTAGTATTAGTTGCCATCAATGGCAGTTCTACTCTAAATGTTGTACCCGCTCCAACTTGACTAGTGAAGGCAATTCGTCCTCCATGAAGGTCTATGCACTTGTTGACAATTGTCAATCCTAATCCCGTGCCTGGTGTATTACCAACATTACTACCTCGATAGAAAGACTCAAATAAGTTCTGCCGATCCTCTGGTGAAATACCGATACCTTCATCTTTAATGAGAAAAACTGCTATTTTAGCAGCAACTAATAAATCAATTTGAATATTACTGTTGGCGTGGGAGTATTTGACAGCATTTGAAAGCAAATTGCTGAGGATTTGTCGCAAAAGCTTCTTGTCCATCCGAGCTACAAAGTTATTACCTGCTGATGAACTACTCAAGTATTGAGAAGAGAAGACTAGTGTATGGTTGGGAGCGCTGAGTTGTATTTCTTCTACCAAAGAGTGACAAAAATCAACCAAATTAATATCAGTTGGAGCGAATGCTAATTTTCCAGCTTCAGCCTTATTAATGAGCAAAATATCATCTAAAAGTTGAGTAGTGTGTTGAACATAGGTCTGAATACACTGAAGATGTTTATGCTTTTGTTCTTCATCCAGTTTATGGCTAAAACTTTTTAAAATTCCCGCAGAGGAGGCAATCACAGCCAGAGGAGTACGGAACTCGTGGGATGTCATAGAAACAAAACGAGATTTTAGCTCGCTGAGTTCTTTTTCTTTTGCTAAAGCTTTACAAATATCTTCCTCAGCTTTTTTGCGTTCGCGGATGTCTTTAACTACACCAATGGAATAAATAGGCTTACCGTTTATGTCTCGAATCAGAGAAACCGTTAGATTTATCCAGATGAAATTTCCATTTTTATGTAAACAACGTTTTTCAATTGAGAATGTTTCTAACTCTCCTGCAATCAATTTTTGCAAATTATTTTGATGGCATTGTATGTCTTCTACATAAGTAATATCGATATAGTTTTTTTCCAGAAGTTCTTCTTGGCTGTAACCTAAAATTTCGCACAGTTTCTGATTAACTTTGATAAACCGCCCATCCAAAGTTTCGAGTTTAATTCCCACCGCTGCTTGATTAAAAATAGCTCTTAGCTCTGCCTCACTTTCTTGCAGTTCTAAGGTGCGTTGCTCAACCCTAGCTTCTAAATCTCGATTGAGTTGTTGTAGAGCTTCTTGCACCCGTTGTCGTTGCAGTTCGGCAGATGCTCTAGCTGCAAATACTTTGAGAATTCCTTCAAATTTGTAGGGGTCGGCTATAGGCTTTTCATCTACAATACACAATGAGCCAATGGGATTACCAAAATCATCGCTCAAAATAACTCCCATAGAACTGTCGGCTTCCATAGCAACCCATCTTTCAGCAGTAGGGAAAAGTTGCTGAATTCCCGAACAACAGTAGTAAGATCCTTGCTTGAGTAAAATTTCACAAGGTGTTGATGTTGGGTCATAGCAAATATTAGGCTGTAACTGCCCATCAGACCAAAATCCTAAAGTGTGGACTTGCCCATCAATTAACTCAGTCACTAAAGTATGACGGACATCTAAAGCAGAAGAAATGTACTCAACTAATGCCGGAAAAAAATCATGCCCTGTGGTGGAAGCTGTGCTTTCTATTAAACTTTGCAAAGCGATTTCAGCTTGTTTGCGTTCTGTAATATCGTCAGCAATCCCAGTGATGCGATAAACTTCTCCCTGCTCGTTTTTGATCGGAAAGGCACGGCTGCGAATCCAACGTATCGCACCATCTGGTCGTACAATTCGGTATTCTTCATCATGCTCACTCTGCATTCGTTTTGGTGTCTCTGCAATGAAGCGCTGGCGATCGCCAGGATGAATTGCTTCTAAGAATGTATCAGATGATGCATAAGCTTCTTGCGTAGAACGTCCCCAGATTTCTTCAAAAGCGGGGCTGACGTAGACAATCTGGCGAGTGTCTTTTCTAAGATCGCCGATCCAAAATGTACTTTTAATATTTTCTGTAAGTAAGCGAAATTTTTGTTCGCTCTCTCTAAGTGCTGCTTCAGCTTGTTTGCGATCGCGTAACGCAGCTTGCTGTTCGCTAACATCATTTAAGACAATAACCGCATCTGTAACTCTCCCCTCACGCCAAATTGGCCCAGCCTGACATTGATAATACGTAAAAAGTCCATTTGCTTCAATAGCACGGATTTCATAACTAACAACTTCCCCAAGAGCGAAGACATCTTCTAAAGCAGAACGCTGAATGTGACAGTCTTCAGAAATTACATATTCATCAATATTTCTCCCTATAACCTCCTCAATTGATAGGTTAGGCATTGCTTGGTTGATAAACAAAATCTTCCCTTGGCGATTAACCATTGCCACAACACTAGGAGTACTATTCAACAACGAGCGAAGCATTGCTTCAGACTCAGCCAAGGCAATTTCTGCTTGTTTGCGTTCTGTAATATCAATTCCGAATACAACAGCAGCAGTGTTTTGTTGATATTTTTGAGCTACGAGCAAATAATTGCGTGTTGTGCTGTTGACTTGAGAATTAATAACGCTAGAAGCTGCTAAATCTTGACTAGCCAAAAACTTACGCATAAACTCTGTAAATTGCTGGCTGTTTTGCATGAAGCCCAATTCTTGACCGATAAAAGCATCGGTAGTCAAGTTAAAACTTTCAGCTAAATGGCGATTAACTCCTAAATAATATCCATCTGTACTGACCCAAGAAACAAACCCAGGTACTGCATCCAAAACGGTTTGTAATTGCTCTTTTGCTTGTTGTAGATTTTCCTTTGCCTGTTTGTATTCTGTAATATCTTCTGCAATACATAGCAGGTATTCAGGTTGTTGTTTTTTGTCATATAAAGGTATTTTAGTCGTATGCAAAATTCTTCTACCGCAGTTAGGTATGTCAATAAATTCCTCGGAAATATCTTGAGGTACACCACTAGAAAATGCTTCTCGGTCTTTTTGACGAAATAAGTCTGCTTGTGTTTGTGGAAAAAATTCGTAATCTGTTTTGCCAATAGCTTGTTCGGCTGTAATACCAAACATACTTTCGCAAGTATGATTCCATAGCTTAAATGTCCCAAAACTTTCTGGATTGGCATCTTTAACAAAAACTGCAACAGGAAGATTATTAATCATAGATTGGAGAAAGTTGCGAGTCTGTTGAAGTTCCTCTTGAGCTTTTCTACTTTCGGTAATATCAATACCCGTACAGATAATATATTCAACTCGTTCATCGCAATTAAGTAAGACATTATTTGACCAAGAAATTAAGCGGCGATCGCTCTCCTTTGTTAATAAATAAGTTTCATAACGTTTGGGAAACTCTCTATCTAGCAAATTTTCAAAAGCATCTTTTATACATTCTGTTGTTTCCGGTAATAATAAAACATCCCAAAGTAGCTTTCCTTCAACTTCAGAAAATTTATACCCTGTAATTTGTTCGCAAATATGATTAAAACGCACAATTCTACCCTGACAATCCAGCACAATTACTAAAGCATCTGCTAGATTCAAAACCGCAGAAACAAAGTTGCGTTCTAAGCGTAGTTCTGCTTCGATTCTCTGGCGTTCGGCAAGTTTAACTCGTGCATAATTGTAGAGTCCTGCTTGATGAATGGTGACTGTTAGCAGACTTGCAGGAGTAACTAGTCCTATTACTTTTCCTTCTTTTCCTAAAATAGGCAGATGGCGAATGCGATGTCGCTTCAGCAAATCTAAAGCAGTAAAAACATCTTTAAACTCTGCCATCTTCAGCGTTACTAATTCCCTCGTCATCACTTCAGCAACAGTGATACCCTCTAGACTCTTTCCTTCTGCTGTCAGCTTAATTAAATCTCGCTGTGTAAAGATACCCACTAACTGTGAGTTTTCCATGACTAGAACACAACTGTCAGGTTGAGGTGTCATACTGCCAACTTCTTTAGCCGAATCTTCTAAAGATTTATATTCCTTGATTGGGCAATTACCAAAATTACCTTGTGCTTGATTTATTAAGGTAACTACATCCAGAAGTAGAATTTTAGGACTAACAATTAGAGGATGACGAATAATAGTTAGTTGTAAATCTTCAACACTGAGGAAGTTAGTAATCATTATCGATCTAGGCTTAGAATAAAGTAGTAAACTAATATTATTATTTATTATGTTTTAACAATCATCAGTATTTATATCGTAGTTACAGCAGAACTTATAAGTCAAGCAGGCTTGATACTTGGCTTTGAGGCTGAGATTGTATATTGCGATCGCTGTGTTGAGCGACGTTCCTTACTTGCTGATAACACCAGATAAAAACTTAGTCGTGACATTTAAAATTAACCTCTCAGTTTTCAATAACTAACAATATTATCTGCGAATATCACAAGCTATTTGTTTTGGATAATTGCTTGAATAAATTTATTACTCAGGTTTTAAACGAAAAAAGAATCGAGGAAAAGTAGGAATTTTATTTCTAAATAATTCGAGAGTATTTACTATTATTTTAATTTGGAATTATGGAATAAATACTTAGCTACCACTCTAGAACTTCCGTAAGGATGAGGAAAGGTATGGAGTGAGCCGCAAAGCTTAATTAAATTATTTCTTCAAAAACTTGGCACGATCGGGTTGATTTTAAAACTTGTCAGTGCGATGGCTTTCAAACAGAGGTTCTGATGTGGCTCATCTGGATCGTAGTGTACAAATTTTGGTGACAGCAAATTTACTGAAAGCTCCCAGAGTAGTCTTACGTGCGATCGCGAAACTTGTTTAACAGCTGGAGCCAATGAATATTTGACCAAACCCGTCAAACTCAAACAGCTTGTAGCCACTATTCAACAATTTTTAAACAAATAGGGGAAATTCTCAATGGACACTCAACCCTCTATTTTAGTGATTGATGATGAACCGGATAATTTCGATGTTGTGGAAACGTTACTAGACGACGAAAACTATTAGTTACACTATGCTCCTAGCGGTCAACAAGCCCTCGATCGCCTCAAAAGTTTTCAGCCCGATGTGATTTTGCTAGATGTGATGATGCCCGATCTTGATGGTATGGAAGTATGTAGGCGCATCAAAACCAATCCGCAATGGCAGGGAATTCCGATTGTGATGGTGACGGCGTTAAATTCTAAAGAAGATTTGGCTCACTGTTTAGCAGCGGGTGCAGATAACTTCATAAGTAAACCCGTCAATAGTTTGGAGTTACGAGCTAGGGTTGGTTCTATGCTGCGAATTAAGCAGCAATACGACAACCTGCAAGTATTGCTGAAACTCCGAGAAGATATGGTCAATATGATTGTGCATGACCTGCGAAATCCGCTGACTAGCATTATCCTATCGACTAAGATTTGCCAGTTTCCTGGTTTGTCTGTCGAACAGCAACAACAAAAGCTCGATCAAATTGCGATCGCTGCCCAAGAACTGCAAACGTTAATTGATAGCTTGTTGCTCGTGGCAAAGTTAGAATCTGGCAAAATAATTCTCAACTACACAGAGGTAGACCTCTGTGCGCTTTGTATTTCAGCCTTGGCAGACGTTGAGGAGATTGCAGCCCAAAAGAATCTAATCTCGATCGGTGAATTACCCCAACCTGGTGGCATTGTAAAAGTAGATGCGGCGATTTTTCGGCGAGTGCTGGATAACTTGCTTTCCAATGCGATTAAATTCTCACCATCAAATACCCAAGTGATTTTGTGGGCAGAGTATCTGGAAGGAAAAGCTGCAAAAGTACAAGTCGCTGATTTCGGTCCGGGAGTCCGTCAAGACTTGCGGTAAAGTATTTTTGAGAAATATGAGATTGGAACTCTCATGCAAGATGTTTCGCAAATTGGTTTAGGATTGGCTTTCTGCAAAATGGCGATCGAGGCACATCACAGTACTATTACTGTTGAAGATAATCATCCAAAGGGTACTATCTTTACAGTATTGCTAAAAGACTAATGAAGAAGAGACATGTGGACACGAGGAGGGGAGGACGCGGGGATGGTTGGGACGCAAAGAGATTTAAATGATAAATAATTATTCAAATTTTATATAAATTATCCTGCTTAAAGTTGTTTACAGTCATCAGTCAATAATCAACAATCAATGGTGAACTCTACTCTCGTAACCACACTCTATGTCAATCCTGTAACAGGGAATGATACTAATGCTGGTTCGCGGTTGAGTCCGTTTAAAAGCCTCACCCGTGCTTTAAAAGAAAATAAAACACCCGCGATTATTCAGCTAGCATCTGGAACTTACAGCAAGGCGAGTGGTGAGGTGTTTCCCCTGGTTGTCCCTGCAGGGGTGACTGTGGTAGGTAACGAAGCTACCAAAGGTACAGGGATTGCGATCTCTGGGAGTGGTGAATATCAAAGTCCTAGTTTTGGGGTGCAAAATATCACGCTGCTGTTGCTGAGTGATGCCAGTCTCGTGGGTGTGACTGTTACTAATCCCATAGCAAAAGGCACTGGTGTCTGGATTGAATCGGCAGCACCTAATATGGCTAACAATACTTTCAGCGACTGCGGACGGGAAGGCATATTTACAACTGGTAATGCTAAACCTGCAATTTTAGATAATTTGTTCGTGCAAAACGCCGCCAGTGGTTTAATGATGGCGCGTAATAGCAAGGGAGAAGTACTGCGGAATGTATTTCAAAAAAATCCTTTGGGTATAGCAGTTAGTGACTTTGCTGCTCCTTTGATCGCAAATAATAAATTATCAGATAACCGCTCAGCGATCGCACTTTCTCGTGATGCCCGCCCCGTGCTACGGAATAATCTAATTGCCGAAAATACCCAAGGTGGACTTTTAGTCAATGGTAATGCAGTCCCCGATTTAGGTAGCAACCAAGATGCTGCTGGCAATATTTTTCAAGGCAATGGCGAATTTGATTTGCAAAATGCCACATCAGTGCAGCTAGTCTCAGCAGGCAATCAGTTGAATCCTACTCTAGTCAAAGGACAGGTAGAGTTTATTGCTGCCATAGAAGATAATCCCAGACAAATCTCGGTTGGTACTAATTTTGCCGATCTTATTGGGCATTGGGCGGCAGCTTTTGTGGAAGCATTAATAAGCAAAGGTGCAATTAGTGGCTTTCCCGATGGCACTTTCGGCCCCGATGCCCCGATTAACCGCGCCCAGTATGCCGCGATCCTTACCAAAACTTTTCAGTTGCCCTCAAGCAATAAACTCAATAAATTTCCCGATGTCAAACCAGATTTTTGGGCAGCATCAGCTATATCCAGTGCGGCTGAGAGTGGCTTTATTAGCGGCTTCCCCGATGGCACGTTTCGACCAGGGCAAAATTTGACGAAAGTTCAAGCAATAGTATCTATTGTGAATGGGTTAAAGCTGAGTGGCGGTAATCCAAATTTATTAACTGTATATCGCGATCGCGCTCAAATTCCTAGTTACGCCACTAATGCTGTGGCAGTTGCTACACAAAAGCTACTCATTGTCAACTATCCGCAAACCGACCTACTAGAACCACTGCGAGACATCACTCGTGCTGAGGTAGCGGTATTAATTTATCAGGCATTAGTAGCCAGCAGCAAAGAAAAAGCGATCGCTTCAACTTATATTGTCAGTCCTGATGTCGATGTTCCTTCTTTTAGCGACCTCACAGGGCATTGGGCAGAAGCGTTTATTCGGGGATTAGCCAGCATGAATTTAACTCATGGTTTTGCTGATGGCAAATACCAGCCAGATAAACCCATGACTCGTGCCCAGTATGCGGCTTTAATCGCGGTTGCCTTAAACCCCACACCAAAACGCCTAGCACCCGATTTTACTGATGTACCTAAGAATTTTTGGGCTTATGAGGCTATCCAAATCGCAGCTAGCGGCGGCTTTGTCAGCGGATTTAGCGATCGCACTTTCCGCCCCGATCAAAATGTGCAAAGGCTACAGGTGATTGTATCGTTAGTTAACGGACTTGCCTTACCAGCAGCGAATAGCAATACCGCACTCACCTACACCGATAGTAATGCGATCCCCGATTACGCCCGTAAGGCAGTGGTGACAGCGACACAACAGAAAATCGTGGTCAACTATCCCGATCCTCAGCAGCTAGCACCGACACGAGAGGCTACACGTGCCGAAGTGGCAGCAATGGTTTATCAGGCATTAGTTGCGATCGAGCGAACGCCAAATATTAATTCACGCTATATTGTTTCGACAGTCAGCAATTGACCAAGTAAAATGAAAAACATTATTTATTAAATGGGAAACTCTTGGTAACAAATCCTATAGCTAAAAACACGCTAGGCTATAGGCGACGGGTAGAAAATTTATACCTACTGCCAGAAGCCAATAGTTCAATGTCAACATCAGCTCCGAAAACCTCTGCTGACTTGGCAGCAGCCTTGTTAGTTCACTATAGTTTTGACCTCAGTGGGTACAGTGCCAGTGAGTTAGTTAACCGTTGGCAAGCCCAATACCCAACTAATTGGTTGCATCTTGCAGTGATTGAGGCATTGTATCAAGGTCGCTATAAAGGCATCTCAGTGCAGCAAATCTTAGCGTTTTGGCTGCGACGGGGACAGGCTACTTATCATTTCAATATGGAATTTGAACGTTTGATTTGTAGCAAATTTCCTGAAAGCTTAACAGCACTAGCTGCACCAGTACTACCGCCTGCTAAAAAACAAATTATGTTTGAGAAAGTGACGTATTCTCAATCATCACCAGTTACAGCCGATGCCTTACCTACTACGGTTGACAATGAATATGAGTATCAAACTGCAACCTTACAACCGAGGAATGATGAAGAGGAAGGAAAGCGGGTGGAAAACATTTTGACATCTTCCACTCTGAGTCCCGTTGTTGCTGGTGCTAAAAGGCTGACTTCAAAAGAAATAAATTTCTTATTACAAAATCCTCCTCAAGAACCAAAACTACTGCCTCCTGCTGCTAATCATCCTCCTATTGAGCAATTTACCCCAGAAACAAGCGATCGCTCTGAGTCATTCACCTCAAAACTTAAAGCCATGTCTAGCGAACAGCAGTAACGCATCTAGACTTAGGAATAACTTGAGATATCTTTCAACTTATTCCATAACTCCAATGCCGGAATTTGACAAACACCAGCAAATTGAGCATCTGCTGTCTCTATCACAATCCACTCTCCACTTTCTAACTGGCCAATATCAATTGCTATATAAGGAACTCTCAGACGTTCAGCAGCTAGAATTGCCAAGCTTAATACTTGCTTTTCTTCATGCTTGGATAATTGACTCAAATTATCTTGACCATCCCAATAATATCCATATTTTAAAATTTGCTGATTATAAATAAAGCATCTAAATTCTCTGCCCATAGGAAAGCCATTAGGAGCTAAGCGTTGGTGTCGCAGCTTCACTAACTTTCTCACAATAACTTTGCTGCGCGAGCTATATTTAAGTTTTAATAACCATTCAGTTAATCTAATCAATTCTTCTTGATTATTTGCTACACAAGACTCCCATCCTTGTTGTTTCCTTGATTGAACTGCGCCTTTAATAAATACAGGATATCCCAATAATTCACCAGCCTGAATACATTCATTTGTTGATGCAATAATTACACTCTCAGGTGTTAATCCTTTTAAATGGGGATAAAATAAATCGAACTCCAAAGCTATTCGGTGTTCTAAAGGAGTGTTAAGTAGTTTGATCCCCTTAGCCAAAGCAGCTTGATATATCGCTTCATAGCGCTCTAATTCAGGAATATATCCCACCCAAATGCCAGCAGTTTCTTTCGCATATTCAGGAATATGCCATAGAGCATTTTCTGCATTACCACAGCGTTCAAAATCTCGCGGTATATAGTAGACTTTACACCCCAATAGTTGGGCTGCCTCAGTCATTAATTTATTTTCGTTAGCGCTGGCAGATTGTTCTATTTGTTCTATGGATTCACTTAAAACAATCATTTATTTATCAGATACTTCGGCATTAAATAAAAAAGTGGGCATTACCCACTCTCCTAAATTTATCCTTTCACACAAAGAACTTGCTTGAGTGTTGCCACAACTTCGACCAAATCTGACTGATTTTCCATCACTTGTTCTATTGGTTTGTAAGCACCAGGAATTTCATCTAAAACGCCAGTATCTTTGCGGCATTCTACACCTTGAGTTTGCTCTATTAAATCATCAAGTGTATAGACATTTTTTGCCTTATTTCTAGACAATAAACGTCCTGCACCATGACTGCAAGAACAAAAACTGTCGGCATTACCTTTACCTTTAACGATGAAAGATTTCGCCCCCATCGAACCTGGGATAATGCCGTAGTCTTCTGTCTGGGCGCGTACTGCACCCTTGCGGGTAACATACACATCTTCGCCAAAATGCACTTCTTTTTCGGCGTAATTATGATGACAATTGACCTGCAATAAAGGTTTAGCTGCCTTGCCACCTGCCAGATGCTTTTCAACAATGTGCTTAAAACGGGCCATCATCACATCACGGTTGAAACTTGCATAGTCTTGCGCCCATTGCAAATCGTTCCAGTACGCTTGAAATTCAGGAGTACCAGCTATAAAGTGAGCTAAATCTGGGTCAGGTAATTTATTACCTGCCATCTTGGCTAATTCTTTGGCTGTGTGAATGTGGCACTGAGCTAGATTATTGCCGATGTTGCGCGAACCTGAATGCAGCATCAGCCAAACTTGGTTCTCTGTATCAAGGCATACCTCAATAAAATGATTTCCTCCGCCAAGAGAACCCATCTGCTTCATAGCTTTACCTTGCAGGTCTTGTACACCTCGGTGCAAGTCTGGAAAATCACGCCAGCGTTGCCAGTTAGTGACAGATTTTTCAACGTCTTTATTTTCGTTGAATCCAGTAGGAATTGCAGCTTCAATATCCAAGCGGATTTTTTTTAGCTTGCCTTCAAGTTGATCTGCGGTAAATGGCGTTTTGATGGCGCACATACCGCAACCAATATCTACGCCCACAGCCGCTGGTATAATTGCTTCTTTTGTTGCTAATACAGAACCAACTAAAGCACCTTTTCCTAAATGGACATCTGGCATCAAAGCTACATGCTTAAACACAAATGGTAGTGATGCCACATTCTTTGCCATCTTGGTTTCTTCATGTCCTAAAGGGTGATTTGCCCAAGATAAAACGGGTGCTGGTGTGGTAATTTCTAACTTTTCGTAGGGCATAATTTTCTCTAGTTTGGATTTTTAAGGTGAAATTTGAGTTTAGACGCTGAATTTAGTGTTTTATCAGTAGCTAGTTATAAAAATTTAAATTCTGCACAATATTTTCAGTTAATTCTCTAAATTTTTGTGACGCACAAGAACTACTCCTAAGGGTAGCACTTTTGTAATATAAATGTAGTATTTAATATTTCGAGTGTCAATGCGATCGCCAAACAAGCAATACATTAAAATTTGTAAATAAAAAGACTCTTATTAAAAACAGTTCATTTATGGCAGTGCGTCAAAATACAACCTGGAAAAATTTTCTCTCCCCGATGGTGCGTTTTTTAATTGATGAAGATAAGTTGCAGCGTTACGCGGATAGTATCGACTGGGAAAAACAGAGCGATCGCTTCCGGCGGTCTGATATCATAGTTCCCTTATACTACAGTAGCCAAAACTTTCACGGCATTGAGGGCGGATATCTCAACCCGGAAGTTGCGGTTAGCTACGATCCCGTGACTCAATATCTTCTGCCACCTAATGAAACCTTAGTTCGTCAGGCTTTGATTGATGCCGTCAAAGTACATCCACGACGCATACTAGATTTGGGCTGCGGCACAGGTTCAACTACTTTGATGTTGAAGCAGGCTTTTCCCCAAGCGGAAGTCATTGGTTTAGACTTATCACCTTATATGTTAGTCAGGGCAGAGGATAAAGCCCAAAGCGCTGGTTTAGAAATACTCTGGCGACACGGAAATGCTGAGACAACAAACTTCCAGAATGCTGTTTTTGACCTAGTGACAGCTTCTTTACTGTTTCACGAAATACCTAATACAGTATCCCAGGCAATTCTGTGGGAAAGTTTTCGGTTGCTAGTAGCTGGCGGACAAATCTTGATTCTCGATGGCAATCAAAAGACTTTACGTCAGTTTGAGTGGCTCAATAATATTTTTGAGGAGCCTTATATTCGTGAGTATGCCGCTGGTAATTTGGATGCGAGTATGGGTGCAGCGGGGTTTGAAGCGGTGCGTACTCAAGATGTCTGGTGGATAAATCAATTAACCAGTGGTGTTAAACCTATTCCTGTGACAGATGTAACTGCTCAAAAGAAAAGACAACAGTACACCCCAAGATCGATAGATAGCACAATAGATAATAATGATTTGGAGGGCTTAGGTTCTCCAGTTTTTGGCATAAGGGCATGAGTTTAAAGGCAGTTCTCTTTGATTTCAATGGTGTCATCATTAAAGATGAGTCTATTCACCTGCAATTAATAGATGAGATCCTCGTTGAGGAAAATCTTCAACCCCAAAAGATGAGCGAACGTCAAGCTTCTCTAGGACGCAGCGATGTCTTCTCTTTCAGAGACGCTACCGCGAACGACAACTCCTTCGGAGAACGCACTTGTTTTCAAGAATTGCTCGCTAGTCGCGGTAGAGTAGCTACGGAAGAGTATTTAACTCAGTTGCTCAACCGCAAGGCACAAGCCTATGCATTGGAACTAGAAAAACTCGAAAAACTGCCTATCTACCCAGGTGTAGAGGACTTAATATATCAGGTGCGATCGCGAAGCATCTCTGAAAGAGATTCGCAGAATCTTAAAATAGGGTTAGTCAGTGGAGCAATTCGCAAAGAAATAGAACTGGTACTCAACCGCGCCAAGCTGGCTGAATATTTTCAAGTTATTGTGTCAGGTGACGATATTACCACCAGTAAGCCCAAACCCGATGGTTATCTGCTGGCAGTCGAACGCCTGAATCAAAAATATCCCGAATTGAATCTACAACCACAAGAGTGTTTAGCAATAGAAGATACTCCAGCTGGCATCCAAGCGGCGAAACGAGCTAACATGCAAGTTGTTGGTGTAGCAAATACTTACCCATTCCACATGCTCCAGCGTTGCTGTAACTGGACTGTAGATTACTTGACTGATTTGGAACTAGAACGGGTACAGGAAGTCTATTCGCAAAAAGAGTCTCAGTCTACAGTAAGTGAATGTTAGAATATCATCTGACAGTTAGATGTTAAGTTAGTCAGGCTCAGCAATGATTAAGGGGAATTAGCTCAGTTGGTAGAGCGCTGCGATCGCACCGCAGAGGTCATCGGTTCAAATCCGTTATTCTCCATGTGTCGCTGTCAGTTAACTAATTATTTGTCGTCGTTAACAGACTAATGTCGTTATTAACTAATTATTTGTCGTTTTAACAGATTAATGTTGTCAATTTAACTTAGTCAAATGTTAACACATTAATGTCGTCAAATTTTCTATTGTTTTTAACGACTGGCTCTTATTTTTGTTTGATCGCAGCGCTCCTTTCAACCCTCCTAATAATCAGTTATACTCTTTAACCATTTTAAATCTGGTTAGTGTAAGTAGATAGTATTTATATCCTTATTTCTGCAACACAGTTCCAGCCCAGATGATAGTTGAAACACATCTGTTCAATTTGTACTTTCTTGACTAATCAGCTTTCAATCCACCCCTAGCCGGGATAGTTTTTGAAACTTCTACTGAAGAGGTGCGAACTCTTTCAGCGGACGCTTTCAACCCACCCCTAGCCGGGATGGTTTTTGAAACTCGACCCGTCTAGAACCCCTGCTATAGAAGCTCTCCATACACATAATTTGGCAGGTGTGCTTAAAAGAGTCTTGAACTAAAAATTAAAAAACTAAATGCATTGACATGCTAGTTGATTGAGTCAAGACTGGATAAGGGTTTTAAAATTTTGGCAGGACTCCGGGGTTTCTGCCCCCGCTTTGACGTGCCAAAAAAATATTTAGGAGGGTTCCCCCGATGAAGGGGGTGATTCAGTAGCCACCACTGAGGTCATCCTCACCGTTACTAAAACGGTTAGGGCTAAATTAGCCTTACTCCTTATTGCAGGGAGCGCACCTATCCTGTCTAGCGACAGCAGCATCAGAAGCGGGTAGCTACCAGGGTCAGAAAGCAAAACGGTCTGACAACCGTCAAACTAACCCAGATTTATCACAGTACAGCGGCTCAAAAGAGCATGAACTGCGGCGCTGTTAACTACATATTATATTTTCAAGGTTCGGTTTTGTTTCACTAAACTGAAGTAGCTTGACGCTGTTGGTAAGCAGAAAGCGCTAAATCTCTTGCCTGCTCTTGAGGACTACCTCGAATTTGTTGTGATGTAATTTCAATAGAGATTCCAATCTTTGTTGCTTGGCTTGTAATATTTTCAATTAATCGACCATAACTCCAGCGATGAAAGCTCATGCGGTATTGTTTGGCATACTGTTGTTGACCTTCTTTATAACCAGGAATCTTCTTCTCAGCTTTAGCTTGAAGTTCGCTCTGGATTATTTCTCGTATATCCCGTAGTTTTGGTAGTACAACACTGCTAGCTTGATAAGTTTTTGCGATCGCCACAATCGCACATGCCAATAATCTATCAATATATAGCCCTAATTCTGATTCCCCAAAAGAGTTTGGTGCATCTTTTTTCTGAGTTTTGTGGCGTTCGTGAGAAAGACGTTGCTGTTGTTGTCGCTGGCGATTTAGGAGGTTGTAGTTTTCACCAAGTAGTTGTTTGACACTACGGTAAGCTAAAACTTCAAGTTTTGATGCATCTACTACTGCTACTGTGACTGGTTTATCTAAACCAAAACTGACACCAACAAGTATTGAAGGTTGACTTTTATAAATCGGCTTACTAGGACGAGGGAAGGGATTATTAATTCGAGCAAGTGTTGACTGCTGACGAACTATTGAAGCTTGTTGCTCTTTGTTAAGGTTGTCTTTCTGTTGTATCTTCGTCAAACTCTCGCTAATTTTGGCAACTTTTTGGACAACCACTTGTTGAGTTCCTTCAGCCGTCCACATACGAGTGTCTAAAGAGCAGTAAAGCATTAACCGATTTACTTTCCACGCTTCGCCTTTTCCCTCACATTCCTGCCAAGCTAACCTTCCTGAACGAAGAGTGAACAGGCTACTAGAGTATTGGTTTTTACTACTGCATTTTAGTTCCTGATCTTTCAGAAAACGCTGAAAGTAGTGCAAATGACGCTTGTCGCAATATGCTTCAAAGGTATGTTTGCCCAAGCCATTGAAACGAACAAAGATACGTCCTTTGTCATTTTTCAGCCAAGTCATATCTTCATTAGATTCATAAGCCACTGGAAATGGAACAACACTATATTTTCTTAAAAGCTTTGCCTGCCAAACTTTTGCTTCGTCTTCATTTTTAGGACATTTTCTGTAGCAATTTGTAATGTCTCTAACCACTCTTCTCCTGTCAAATCTCTACCTTTAGGTATCCGACTTTTGATTTGGTCTTTTAATCTTTCAATTTCTATTTCTTTTTTGCGTCGAGTCTTCGCAAACTTTTCTGAGTCTTCCTCTACTTCACTAATCTGGCAGTTATTTTTGAGTAAGTAAGCAATAGCACAACGAATAATAGTTTCTTGGCTAGCTTCGTAACTGCTACATAAAATATTGAACAATTGAGAATTTATTTGTTCTGATGTTGCTTTTTTAGTTTGTTTACTATTTTTAATTTTGTGATTACGATTGAAATTCGTAGCAGACTGAGTAGCGAATTGAGATAGAATTTCTGTTGCTTTAGTACGGATAATATCTAAGCTGCAATTACTTTCTTGTTCCAGTTCTAAATCACTTTTTAGGATTTGGAGCCAGCGTTCTTTTCCTTCTAATTGGCGCTTTCGTCGCTTCTGTAATGCAAACCAAGACTTGTAGATATAGTCTACAAGAGCAGTTGCTGAAGTATAAAAACGGCCAGGTTGCCCAGCAAAGCGTTCTTGAGTTTTAAGAGAATTAATCAGTGTTTTCAGTAATCCAGTTGGTAGCTTGCCTTTTTGTAGCCAAATCTCAAATTTAGGATGCTGTCCTACCTGCTCTAATAGTTCACTAATCAATGGCGTATTTTTATCTGCCATCAGTCTCCACAGGTATCGAAGGCTTTCTTCATCTGCAACTATGCGGCATTGTACAGTGATAACGCTCATGGTGTCCTTAGCATCGTCAGCATTAATGAAAGTTACTGAGTTTTATACTGGGTTGGCTATCTATCATTACTATAAGCGCAATAGCGCAATGACGCAAAAGCTTTTTTACGCAAATTAACTTTTATCAATATACTGTGCAACAATAAAGCCCGAACCAAGGCACTATGTGGAGATGGCAGAAGAAACTAGAGAAGTTCGGGGAAGAATTCCTAAAGATTTAAAAATTGCTTTTGAAATTGCTTGCGCTCGTCTAGAAGTCACACAGACAGCAGCTTTGGAGGAGGCGATCAAAGACTGGTTGCAAAAGAAAGAGTCACCTGAAAAACAGCTTCAGGAGGATTAAGGGAGGTGTATGCTATCAGTTTTGCTGCCAGAGCACTATTGAGTAAAGCCAGAGGTTCTGACGCTAATTGCTTAGTAATTCCTTATTATTTCGGGATTAAGCTTATATTCTTTGCTATTCCCGTTATGAGACTCCCCAACAGAATCTTCAAGAGATTCAAAACTTAAAGTTTTGCCCATTGCCTTTCCAATTAGCGTCAGCAAATTATTTGCCCGCATCTGGAAAAATTTTTCAAAGTCGTCTCGCCGCAAAGTTATTGGAAATATAGCGTGCGATCGCAACATTTCATCCAGTCTTCTAGCTGATGTCCCAGAAAGTTCAAACTCCTCTAAATAAACTGAAGGCGCTTTACTACCAATCTTCTTGTTTGTTTTGGCACTTAAAGGTGTGCGATTAATCAAGCAGTTATACTTTTTAGGGTCAATGCCTTGCTTGCGGCACCATGCCACAGGGAAGATATGGTGCGAATCTATCTGTTCTTCAAAATAAATCACATCATTGATTTCTTCCCCGGTACACCAATCAATTGCCCCCTCACGTCGTAGTAAAGCAGCTAAACCCTGATATACTGCACCGTAACGTTTTCTAACGCTAATCAACCTATCAAAAGAAAAATCCGCTTGCACAATGGTGAGCGGTAGTGAACCACCTGCTAACCATTCTGGTACTTCTATAACGTCTCGCCCGGCTCGTGCCTCATACCACCTTGTATATACTTCACCAAACATCCCACACCATAACCAGCGTTCCAGCATAGAACGTACTTGAAATGAACGGGAACGCTCTTCCAGAACAGTAAAAATGGCACTTAGGATGACTAATTGAATGGGGTAAGCTAAATCATCTGCATCAAAGATTTTTTGACTATAAAGGAAACGAGCAGATTCTTCAAAACCCCTAGAAATTGGATCAGCCCATTTTTGATATTCTTCTTTGGTGAGTTTTAGCACTTCAGCGCGATCGCAAGCAACGCCTGGTAATTTATCGGTATTCCAGCCTTTTTTTATAGCTTCTATCCTCTTAGCGTAACCAGCAACTAAGGTAACTGCTTGTACAAAATCTGTACTTCGTAGCTTACGCAATACTTTTAATGATTGAAAGCGGTTTTCCCGGCGCTTCCAATCGTCTCTCAAACTGAAGTCAGCAGTGCAATAGCTAGAACTCATTAAATCGAAGTAATTGAGGTCGCAGCCAGAAGTATTTGTATCTTCAAAGACTTGGCAAACTGCTTCTTTTGGTAAAGAGTCACGCAGTTGAATAACAGGTATTTGATAATGCTCAAATTTTTTGAGAACTTCCAGTTCTAAAGTGTCAATTAGCTCTAGTTTTTGAGGATCGTATTGCCAATACTTAGAAAATTTACTACGCCATTCAGAAAAAAAGAAAACTTTGGATAAGGGAAACAATAGAGCCTGATATTCTTTTTCAGGAGTGGAACAATCAATCAAACCGCCTGTGAAGATTCGCGCAATTTTGGATTCAGGTAAGGCAACGATCGCACTACGGCGATCGCATTCTGGGTCAAGGCATTTTTCAATATCCAGGTAGTACCACTTTTTGATAATTTTCTGGCTTTTTTGGTCTTTGATGGTTACAGCTAGTTCAGATAGCAGCACCATAAACAGAGTTGTCAGGCGTTGCTGACCATCAAGGATTAATAGGTTTGGAGCATAATTTTCTGGTTTTAATACCCCATCAACTGGGCGGGGTTTAAATTGTCGGCTTTGATTACCTTGCTGAAGCATCATGACTGCACCAATCGGGTAAGCCAAAGATATGCTGGCAAGCAAACGACGCACATGGATATCGTCCCAAACCCAATCTCGTTGAAAATCTGGAAGTTGAATGCGTCCAGTTTTTATGTCTTTCATGACATCTAGGAGAAAATATTTAGTGATGTCAAAGGTAGAGATTGAGTTCATTTGATGTTCTGGCATTTTTGTCATCAAGAAAGATATGGCTGCTCGTTACAGCTAGTACTTCGTCAGCCTAAGATTCCTCTTGTATTAACAGCAAGGGGTTTTTAAGGTAGTTGGTCGTGAGTAGCGATCGCTTTTACTTAATCTTGAGGAAAGTCTGGAGGTAAGGTAACAATTCCCTTGACAACTAGCTGTTTAAATTGATTGATTAAATCAGCCTGCCGTAATATGCGGGTAACGTATTTAGGTCGCCGGCGAAAGTCTGTTCCCCAATCTTTAACGGTTTTTGGACTATTACCTGTAACTTGCGCGATCGCATTAATACAAGCTTTGCGATAATTGCGACCTGGTTCTTGGCTAACCCAACGATGGCAATACTCCATCGGTTCGAGGGGCAACTGACGGATAACATCAATTCGGTGTTGATTGTGATGGGAGTGTCTCCCAGTTTGCATTTTGCATCATTGTGAGTCAGCGAAAGCTAGCAGTGGCAGGGAGCGTTTAGATTTTTTTGGCTATAATGCCTCTCTACTCCCAAAAATCCTTTGCTGGCTGAACTCAACTTAAAAAATCTCTGCTCCCAGCACAAGTACTTTAGTCACGAATCACGAGTAAATTATTCTTGGGGATAATTAGGAGGTAGGACTATTTTCCTAATTTGATTGAGCATATCTGCCATGCGTAGAATATGCACCACATAGTTAGGCCGCCGCTCAAAGTTCTGTCCCCAGTTTCCGATAGTTCTTGGACTTAGCCCAGTCGCTTCAGCTAGAGCGGCAATGCAGGCTTTTCTGTACCCTCGATCATCGGGGGACATATCAATCCATCGTTTGCAGTATTCCATCGGCTCCAAGGACAAATTACTGAGCGCGTCGATTCTATATTCAGTTGTCTGGGGGATGATGTCTATTAGCCTATTTGTTCTCAACAGCACATTAACTCACGATTCGTGACTAATTAAAAGATATTATGAACCACGATTCATGTAGAAAAGCAGTGCGATCGCTTTGCATAAAACAACCTGTTATGCGAATCAGTATCTTGAATAACAAGCATCAGATTATCTTGTTGTGCGTAGACGTTACTAGCGGTTAAGTTATAAAAGTAACTAGTAAAATAGCAAGCAATGAGCAATGAAGCTAATACCTGCCGTAAGTATGTTGAGCCAAAACTCAGAAATGCGGGGTGGGAACAAGAACCACACGATTATACTGAGCAGTATTACTTCACTGATGGCAAGATTCGCCCCAAGAATAAGCGTCAACCTCGTGGGGAACGGAAATTTGCAGATTATTTGCTGCTATACAACGGAGAATTTCCTTTAGCGGTAGTAGAAGCGAAAAAGAAACACAAAACTCCTGATGAGGGATTGGAACAGGCGATCGCCTATGCCAAAATCCTCAACGTAAAGTTTGCTTACTCTACTAATGGGCAAGGAATTGTAGAGTATGACTTCATCACAGGTAAGCAGTCTGATGTCATGGACTCATTTCCCAGTCCTAATGAACTTTGGCAACGGTTGACAGGGGAAGCTATGGAACAAATTAGAGAGGACATAGCCGAAAAATTGCTAACTCCCTTTTATCCAACGCCAGGAAAACCACTGCGTTACTATCAAAGGAATGCCATTAATGCAGCACTGGCAGCAATTTTCAAAGGTCAAAAGCGTCTACTGCTGACATTGGCAACGGGAACAGGTAAAACTACTGTTGCTTTCCAAATTGCTTGGAAACTGTCAAGTTTGGAATGGAATGCTTCTGGAGAATCTCGTTCTCCTAGAATTCTGTTTTTGGCAGATCGGAACGTGCTGGTAGATGACCCGATGAATAAGGATTTTTCTGCCTTTAATCAGGAGAAAATTTACAAAATTCAGGGCGAAGCGAAAAAAGGACGTGACCTTTACTTTGCGATTTATCAAGCTATTGGTGATAGAGAAGATAGCTTAGGACTTTACAGAGAATATAGTCCTGATTATTTTGATTTGATTATTGTTGATGAGTGTCATCGAGGTAGTGCCAGGGATGAAAGTAACTGGCGACAAATTCTGGAACATTTTGAACCTGCCTATCAGTTAGGACTGACGGCGACACCGCTACGGGATGATAACGTTGATACCTATCGCTACTTTCGTAATCCCCTTTACACATATTCTCTCAAACAAGGGATTGATGATGGTTTCTTAGCACCCTATCGAGTTTATCGGGTTACTACCCGTTCCGATCGGGAAGGATGGCGACCTAGTGCTGGACAGATTGACCGCTATGGAACAACAATTCCGAATGAAGTTTATCTGACACCGGACTTTGAGCGGAAATTGGTGAGAGAAGCGCGGACGAAAGCGATCGCCCAACATATTACTGATTTTCTCAAAAGCAGCGATCGCTATGCCAAAACCATTGTCTTTTGTGTGGATGAGCCGCACGTTAAAGCAATGATCAAGGAATTACGCAACCTCAATAGCGATATCACCAGAACAAATCCTGACTATATAACTCGCATTACCTCTGATGCTGGTGATGTGGGGAAGGGACATCTCTATAAATTTAAAGATGTCTTAGATGAAACTCACATCATTGCTGTAACTGCTAAGTTGCTAACAACTGGCGTAGATATTCCCACCTGTAAAAATGTTGTGCTTGCCCGTGTTATTCGTTCAATGACTGACTTTAAACAGATTATTGGACGAGGAACCCGTGTGCGAGAAGAACGGGGTAAGCTGTCCTTTAATATACTTGACTACACCAAGAGCACAGTTTTGTTTGAGGATAGAGATTTTGATGGAGAACCTGCCCTCATTAATGAATCAGAGATAGATGATCGGGGGGAAGTTCTCTCTGAACATGAGGAGGAACTGGAATCAGCAGAGTTAGAAGACGAAGCAGAAGATTTGGAAGATGATGACGACAAATCTGGATTTTGGGGACTCCCAGATGACGATGACGCACCACCTCGGAAATATTACGCCGATGGCGGAAGCGAAGAAATTGTTGAAGAAAGAATTTATGATTTAAACCCAGACCATCAACTGCGCTTGTCTCGATTAATTGACTACACCAGAGAACAAGTTCGCATTCTGTATCGTTCCACTCTAGAAATCCAGCAACGCTGGGCAGATCCAGAACAGCGTTCCGAGATTATTGAGTTATTGGCAGACCGGGGAATCGATTTTGATGAGTTAAAACAAGTTACTAATCTTCCCGAAGCAGACCCTTTTGATTTACTATGTCATATTGCCTTTGATGCTCCGGTGCTGACTTGCAAGCAACGGGCTGAAAGGTTGCGACGACGCAAGGCTGACTTTTTTGAGCAATATGGGGAAGATGCTAGGGCAATTTTAGAGATACTTTTGGACAAGTATGCAGACAAAGGAATTAAGGAGTTTAATATTCCAACAACATTTAAGGCAAACCGCGAGTTTGATAAATATGGTAATGTAGCCGAGATTGCTCAACGCTTTGGTGGAGTTCAAGAACTGAGACAAGCAGTGAATCAACTACAGGAATATCTCTATAGTGCATAAAAGTTTAAATTTTAGATAATTATAGAAATCAAGTTATGGAGTATTAAATGGATCAAAATTCACCAAGTTTACGCATCGGATTAATTGAGAACTGCTACCATTCTCTTAAGAGAGGCTACGAATTATGGGGAGAGGGGCAAAGAAAGCAAGATGGTTGGCTTCTCAAAGAAGCAGTTATTTGGATTCATCATGGAATTGAGCTTGGGATCAAACAGCTACTCGTTCAAACTAATGAATATCTAATATTTGAAAATATAGATACAGCAGTGGAAAAACTTGCTAAACTGCGTAATCAGCCTCAACAAGTTGAAGCATCGGTTCTAGATTTATTTGAACAAGAAAAACCTGCTTTTTCAGTTGGTTTTGAAAAAGCAGTAGAGCGTGCCGCAATTATGCTAAATATTACTGAATTATCTAAAACAAGCCCACTAAGAAGTAATATTGATGAACTAACAAAATATCGAAATAAAATAGTTCATTATGCTGTTAGCCTAGAAGTTAACGAAGTCATAACGCTAATATCAAGCATTATGGATGATTTTATTAATTTACTAGAAAGAAATATTCAAGATAATAATTTTCAGGAAAAATATCTTCCAGAGATTCGACAGGCAAATTTACCGATTTCTATAAAGGTTAAGTCTCTGATTCAAGAATCTGAGTCAAGAGTTAAAAACCTAATAATGAATTTTAATAATCAGTATGTTTCAGGCAAACTATTTGGTGTTGAAGATAACATACTTCTTCCTAAAACTACGAATATTTATACCCATAATTATAAAAATAATAATCCGTGGGATATAAGAGCTTCGATGAGCAACAATGAAGAATGGCTGGTAGAAATAAAAATATTATCAACAAATTACTCTTCAAGGAAAATGGCAATTAATCAGTTGCGTAACCATAAGAAATTTTTACTTGATAAATATGAAGGTATTACTGAGAGCCAAATAAAATTGTGGTTTATTAGTTTAAATGATAAAGATAAAAGCAATTTTTTAAGAGAAACAGATTTCTTTAAGGAAAATGGTATTTTGGTATCTTATAAAGATGATATTGAGCAATTAGAAGAATTACTATATGACCAATAATAAAGAATATAATTTAATTCTTAGTTACTCATAAATCTAATGATAGTTGTACTAAAATATTCATGTCAAAACGTACTAGCAAACAAAATGATAAACCCGTAACTACTGCTCAAAAACTGGGAAGCGTGATTAAGTCAGCGCGTGACATCATGCGGACGGATAAAGGATTGAATGGCGAATTAGACCGTCTTCCCCAGTTGACTTGGATCATGTTCTTGAAACTTTTAGATGATTCCGAGAAACTGCATGAGGTGGAAGCAGAGTTAGAAGGAATTTCCTATAAACCAACTATTCAACCGCCTTATCGCTGGCGAGATTGGGCTGCTAATGAAAATTTTACGGGCGATCGCCTGAAAAGTTTCATAAATAATGATGAGGCAATTTTACCAGATGGCACGAAAGGTGCAGGGTTACTCGCCTATTTGCGGAATCTCAAAAGCAAAACCGGACGCGATCGCGCTGATGTTATCGCCAAGGTGTTCAAAGATGTCAACAACCGCATGACTAGTGGGACTTTGCTGTGGGATGTGCTGAGTAAGGTAAATGATATTCACTTTGATAAATCAGAAGAGGTGAATCTCCTCAGCAATCTTTATGAGTCCATGCTGAAGGAAATGCGAGACGCTGCGGGAGATTCGGGAGAGTTTTACACCCCCCGTCCGGTAGTGCGGTTTATTGTGCAGGTGATGGAACCACAACTGGGAGAAACCATTTTTGATCCTGCTTGCGGAACAGGTGGTTTTTTGGTTGAGGCGTATGAATACCTGAAAAAACAGTGTAGCGCACAAGATTGGCAGATACTTCAAAAAAGCATCATTGGTGCTGAGGCGAAATCCTTGCCTTTGATGTTAGCGCACATGAGTTTGCTGTTACACGGGTTTGAATATCCCGATATTGATGATGGTAATAGTCTGCGGTTTACTATTGCCGAAATGGGTGAAAAAGACTGGGTAGACATCATTCTCACTAACCCGCCGTTTGGGGGTGAGGAAGAAGACAGAATTAAAAATAACTTTCCGCCAGATAGACAAACCAAAGAAACGGCGTTGTTATTTCTTCAGTTGATTATGCGTCGTCTCAGACAAAGACCCAAACCAGGACGCGCAGCAGTAGTATTTCCCAATGGGGTGCTATTTGGGGATAACATTTGCGCCAAACTCAAGGAAGATTTACTCAAGGATTTTAATCTGCATACCATTGTACGTTTACCTAATGGGGTGTTTGCGCCTTATACTGGCATTCCCACAAATTTGTTATTTTTTGACCGTTCTGGACAAACGGATGAGATTTGGTACTATGAGTTACCTTTACCAGAAGGACGGAAAACTTACACCAAAACTAAGCCGATACAGGATGAAGATTTTGCTGAATGTGTGGCATGGTGGAAAAACCGAGAAGAGAACGGACAGGCTTATAAGTATAACTTTAGGGAAGCTTATAACCAGGTAATAAAAGAAGCAACGCCTCATTGGAATGCTGCTAAGAAAGCAGAGGAAACAGCTAATCAGATTGCAAAGAAAGTTAAGGAATTAACTGAGAAAATCCAAAGTTTACAAAATTCAATTTTGGACTTTTCGCCATCAAAAGATATTGCACGCATTAACAATCAGATTCAGGTAGTCAAGGATGAGGTTAAACAGGCTCAAACTGAGGAGCAAATTCAGCGCGAGATTGCTAAAGATGAGAAAGCTAAAGGAGATGCTATTTACTGGGCGATTTATAATCTTGACCGCAAAAACCCGAATATTCAGCAGGATTTTGAGCATTTACCGCCTGAGCAGTTGGTGGCTGATATCTTAGATAAAGATAGGCGAATATCT
Source organism: Dendronalium sp. ChiSLP03b (assembly GCF_034531165.2). Taxonomy (NCBI): domain Bacteria; kingdom Bacillati; phylum Cyanobacteriota; class Cyanophyceae; order Nostocales; family Nostocaceae; genus Dendronalium; species Dendronalium sp. ChiSLP03b. The sequence continues at coordinate 38,692 of NZ_JAVRBR020000134.1, forward strand.
GAAATTATGGCAGATATTAAGAGGATGTTGGAAGGTTAGATTCGCTTGGTGACATTAATACTTAATCTATGTTAAAACTGACATTTAAGCAGACTTCAGCAGAAGTAATGGTTCGGGCTGCTTCAACTATTATATTTAATACTTTAAATCAATT
>NZ_JAVRBR020000135.1:0-35265 GCF_034531165.2 Dendronalium sp. ChiSLP03b
GTCTATACTGACCCTGGTCTTGATGCCTACGAGCAAAAGTACCGAGAGCGCACGTTGAACAACTTGAAGAAAAAAGCCCAGGCTTTTGGCTTAGAACTCATCCCTATTTCCAACGCTACGGAATGTGTTTCTTAGGAGATAACGTGTTGAAGCTAATCATTAAAAATAAAAATCCCAAAGACAGAGGAAACTGGCAGCAAATTTTGTAATAATTTTCATAATCGCGGCAGAGGATATTTAAGTATCTTGCCGCAATTTTAACCCTACTTACGTGTAGCTTCCAATAAGCGGGAGAAATAGAATCGCGTCTTATTCATAGACTCTCGTTGTACTGAAAAGCCATTACTTTCTAGAATTTTCACCACATCAGCTTCCCGGTGCAGATAAGCACGAGTTGTTTTACTCGCTCCCGGAAAGAAACTACCAATTTTCTTGAGTATACTCAAAGCGCAGGTCTTGGGCGCAAAACTGAGAATTATCCTTGACTGTGCTAAAGAACAGAGGTGAGAAATCATTTCATCGGCTTTTTCTTGAGGGTAGTGGATGAGAACATCCAAACAAATAACCGTGTGGTAACTACCACTCAATGATTCCAAATCTTGGACAGCAAAAGTTGGGTTGTCGGCATTTCCCAAAGTTTGTAATGCTCTATTCTTGCCTTCTGACACCATTTTTTCAGAAATATCACTAGCATAGACCTTGGCACCATCTGCGGCTAGGGGAATGCTGAGACTACCCACACCACATCCAGCATCGCAGATTGATAACTCTGGTAAATTGTTATCTGCTTTCAGCCAGCCGATGACAGTATCCACAGTTTTCTGGTGTCCATTGCGGATGTCTAGCTGGACTTTGTTGACTTCGCCATCGCCGTAAATCCGCCTCCAGCGGTCAAACCCTGTGGAATTGAAATACTCACGAACAATCGTTTTATCGTCGGCTGCGTTCATAAACTTCGATTTTAAGGGTTCCCAATGCTTAAAATTATCACCAATAGCAACCGTTAAGAACCCTCTTCCAAATTTTTCTATATTAATATCTTACGCATATACGAAGATACTTGCGTACCGATGCTGGTGATTTGAACTTAGCAAAACTACGGTTCCCTATTTTAACATAAGTTTCCAGTCTGGAACCAAATGTAGATTGACAAATTAGTTTTTTAAATCTACGAATTAGGATCGCTATTTTCGATTTAACCCTTACTATGTATATTTTGATTGGGTTTTAACCAAAATTGTAATTGTCCTATAGTTGAAATAACTATCATTTGTAAATAATATATATTACTATTTAGACAGTGATAAATTTAGTTGCTGAAAAATCTATTATTATTTCTGACCTAAGATTTAAAAACACCTTCTCAAGATAGAATCAGGGATGCGATCGCAACATTTATGCTGTTCAAAGTTTAAGTTTTGTTAATTTCTTGCCTTTGTTGAAAAAAACCATTTGCAAATGATTAGTTTTTCCATTTAGCGTTATTCATTAAACATGGCACTTAACTCGCTAGTAGACAGTCCTATTATTGCATTTACAATTCTCCTGACAGTAATCTTTACTGTACCTCCAATATTTGAAAAACTACGACTTCCTGGATTAGTGGGTTTACTGGTAGCAGGTGTAGTACTAGGACAAAATGGGTTAAAACTGTTAGATTCAGAGTCTGAAACTATCAAGTTGCTCTCGGATATTGGCAAGATTTATTTGATGTTCGTAGCAGGTTTAGAAATAGACTTAGAGCAGTTTCGTAAAACTAAAAATCGCTCAATTGGATTTGGTAGTTTGACATTTTTAGTACCATTAATTGCTGGTATTATTACAGGGCGTTTATTCAATTTTAGTTGGAATGCTTCTGTTCTCATTGGTTCTTTACTTGCCTCCCATACTTTATTGGCATATCCAATTGTAAGTCGGCTGGGAGTTGTTACGAATGAAGCTGTAACCGTCACTATTGGGGCAACAATTTTTACTGACACAGGTGCTTTGCTAGTGCTAGCAATTTGTGTTGGCATCCACGGAGGAGAATTCTCAGCTCTGAGTTTAGCAACTTTATTGGGTGGACTAGCAATTTACTCAGCTATAGTCTTGTTTGGCTTTGACTGGGCCGGAAAAGAGTTCTTTCGCCGTTCTGGAGATGAACAAAGTAATCAGTTTTTGTTTATCTTACTAGCATTATTTTTAGCATCTGTCGGAGCGCAGGTAATTGGAGTCGAAAAAATTGTTGGTGCGTTTTTAGCGGGTTTAGCAGTCAACGACGTTTTAGGACGCAGTCCAGTTAAAGAAAAAATTGAGTTTATTGGTAGTGTTTTGTTTATCCCTTGTTTCTTTGTAGACATGGGATTGTTGATTGATATCCCTGCATTTCTTAAAACCCTGAGTTCAATTTGGCTGACTGTGGTAATTGTAGTGGCTTTGATTGGCAGCAAATTTATAGCAGCCTTCTTAGCAAAACTCTTATACCGTTACAATACAGCAGAATTGCTCACAATGTGGTCATTGTCACTGCCACAGGTAGCAGCTACATTAGCAGCAACTTTGGTTGCCTATCAAACCGTAAATCCTGCTGGTGAACGGTTAATTAATGAAGGTGTTTTAAATAGTGTAATTGTTTTGATGCTGGTTACTGCAATTCTCGGCCCGATAATCACAGCTAGATTTGCTACTTCGTTACAGCTTTCTCCTACAGATTTTGAAACAGATAAACTAACAACTTGGTGGGGAAATTCTGAGGAACAGTTGGCAGAGAAAAATGATGAACCATTCACTGTAATAGTGCCGATATACAATCCTCAAACCCAGCGCTATTTGATAGAAATGGCAGCACTTTTAGCTCGTCATGAATCTGGACGGATTGTGCCATTAGCTATAACCAAAGCCCATATCCATATGGACGATCCGCAATTAGTAATAGCACTAGATCTAAGTAAACAAAGATTGAATTTAGCTAGAGAAATCAGTCAAGAATTTGATGTAGAGGTGTCACCTGCGATTCGGATTGATGATGATGCAGCTTTAGGAATTAGCCGCACCAGTCGAGAACAAAACGCTAGTTTAGTGGTGATGGGTTGGTCGCGGACAACAGGCTTGCGTGCCCGCTTATTTGGTAGTGTAATTGACAGTGTTTTTTGGTCTTCTCATTGTCAGGTAGCAGTCACACGTCTTTTGAGTAGTCCTACAACCATTCAAAGGATTCTTGTACCAGTTGGAGACTTGACGCGACAAACTGTAGGTGCTGTGCGGTTCGCTCAAATTTTGGCTGATGTTAATCAGGCTGAGGTGGTGTTGTTACACGTGAGCGATCGCAAAACACCCCAAACTTTGGTAGAAAGATTTACATCTCAATGGTCTGATATCGCTGCTAAAACTCAGTTACAAGTAAATACAAACATTCAAACAATTAGGGATGATGATATTTCTAGAGTCATACTTCGGGAATCTCAAGCATTTGATTTAGCAGTGTTACGTTCTGTGCGTTATCGCACAGCTGGTGGACTAGCTGTTAGCCAAGTGACAACGCAGTTAATTCAAGAATTGAAATGTTCAATTGTGCTGTTGGGCGAGCCTAACTCTTGATACGGGAGTAAACGCAAGTAGAATAGCTCTGGTAAATTGCGATCGCTTTTGGGTCAGTCTATTTAGCGATCGCTTGGACAGATTTTTCAGGATGGAGTCTCATGCAAAGATGTAAAGCGCTTTTAACATAGGTGAAGCGATCGCGTGATTTTATAACTATTCTGCAAATTGCTCTCTAGACAATAATGGCTCAAACGAGTGGTAAGCCTTATAATTCCGAAAATGTCGAGCATATAAATCAACACCATCTTCAGATGAATCAAAGTCATCATACAAAACTGAATTCACGTCTACCACTTGTTGCAAAGACCAAGTAATAGTTTCTCCATTTTCATTTGTATAGCTGACGCTTTCATTTTTACCGTGATTCCAAGCTTTGTCTTTTGCTGACTCTAAAGAAGTAGCTTTAATCAGAACAAAGCTTTCTTGGTACAAAGGTTGATAATCAGGTTTATCTGAGGATGATTTATAGAGAATGATAGCAATGTAGAAAGATTCTGTTTTATTTGCACTTTCACTTTTCATCCCATGTTCTCCACAGCTACTTTTTGAATCTATTATCATTCAATAATTTCCAAGCTTTTTTCCCACTAGCAGATTTGTTTTTCTTAATGTCTTCTAAATAAGAGTTGAGAAACTCACTAGGAAACTCTCGCCTAATCGATGCTTTTCGGCACACACTAATAAAAGTATCAGCAAACAAACTTAAGTTGTCGTTGGCTTCACAAGTATCCCCTGGCCTAAATTGGCTTATTATTAGTAAGCTTTGCTGAGATAAGCTTGCATAGTTGTAATTATAGGTTAAAGGTTGGGAATAAACAGCAATGGTTTGCATAAACCATCCCATAGTGAAAAGACTAACCAATGATTTTAGTAGATATTTTTGCAGCATATAGTTGAAAAATAGCTGATTATTTGCGTTTTCATAAGATAGCGAATTATAGTTTACCGTTTAACCCAAGCGTGTACCCAACGCCACAACCGACGCAACCAACCCCAGAACCCACGATGGGAAACTACAGGCGTTTGTGGTTGAGAAAGACGCTCAATTGCATTGTTGCAAAGTTGTACGTTAGTATCAATTCCTATTGCCTGAAACAGTTCGCGGGCATTGCGATAAGCACCCAGCGCGTCTGATTTTCGATTGACGTTTTGTAATGCTCCACCCAAATTGAGCCATGCGTTAGCTTCGCCATATGCATCGCCTATCTTTATAGCCAGTGTTAAGGATTCCTGATAAAACTCTATCGCCAGATAAAATTCTCCCTGAGAGTGTAAAGCAGCACCTAAATTGCCTAGAGCAATGCCCTCCCCACTGCGATCGCCTAGCTCCCTAGCGATTTGCAAATGCTGCTGATGAAACTCTATTGCCAGATGAAACTGTCCCAAGGCTTGGTAAGCATTACCCAAATTACCTAGGGCATTGCCCTCTCCACTATGAGCGCCTATCTCCTTGGCAATTTGTAAATGCTGCTGGTGAAACTCTATTGCTAGATGAAACTGCCCCAAAGCTTGGTAATCATTGCCTAAATTGCTTAAGGCAATGCCCTGACCATTACGATCGCCTATCTCCTTAGCAATTTGCAAATGCTGCTGATGACACTCTATTGCTAAATGAAACTGACCCTGGTATCGGTAAGCAAGGCCTAAACCTGCTAAGGAATTGCCCTCCCCATTGCGATTGCCTATCTCCCTAGCAATTTTCAAAGACTGTTGGAGAAAATCTATTGCTAAATGAAACTGCCCTAGGGATCTGTAAGCATTACCCAAATTGTTTAGAGAACTGCCCTGTCCATTGCGATCGCCTATCTCCCTGGCAATTTGTAAATGCTGCTGGTATAGTTCAACTGCTTTCTGAAACTGCCCCAAGGCGTGGTAAGCATTGCCTAAATTGCCTAGAGCAATACTTTCCCCATTGCGCTCGCCTGTCTCTCTAGTGATTTGTAAATGCTGCTGGTAAAACTCTATCGCCAGATGAAACTGCCCCAAGGCGTGGTAAGCATTACCCAAATTGCCCAAGGCAGCTCCTTCTTCATTACGCTCGCCTATTTCTCTAGCGATTTGTAAATGCTGCTGGTGAAACTCTATCGACTGCTGGTAGTTTCCTAGAAAGCGGTAAGCAATACCTAAATAATTGAGAGCAGTTGAATACTTCTTGTTGTCTCTGTTAATATCTTTTTTCCATACTTCTATTAACTGTCTACATAAATTCACTTGCTCTGTATAGTAGCCCCGCAACTTCAAAAAAACATAGTAGGTTCTTAATATCTCGAATGCTGCATCATATTTTTCTAGTTGATACCAGTGATAAAAAACTTCTAGATGTTCCTTGATATCTTCTTTAATCTGCCAGGGTTTTGGTTTAACATTCAAAAGATAGTAATAAATTGCTCGTTGATGTGCCTCAGCCCGATCGCCAGCTTTATACCGTACATATTCCAACACCACTGGCTGAAACTCAAACCGCTGCTTACCGTTGAGTTTTTCTACCAACAAAGAACGCTTAACCAGATTCCTCAATTCTCTCTCAATCTCTGGTTTTGAACTTCCTGGCAACACCGCTACTGTCGCTGCACTGTCAACGACTCCACGATAAACGCTGATATTGAGCAATAGAGCTTTTTGTAACTCATTCAATCTATTAAAACTGGCATTCAACACCAAAACCATCCCCACATTTTCCCGGCGATGCACACCTACCACTTGAGAATCTGTTAACAACTGCCGCAAATTCCCTAAACCTAAATCTGCTAATCGTATTAAATTCGGGTCTTGGGGATATTCTTCTTTTAATAAATCTGCTACCAAGCGCAACAGTAGGGGATGCCCATCTACTAATTCGACAAATTCCCCTAAATCCCCGCGAATGCCCAATGCAGTTAAAAGTGCTACCCCTTCTTCTACTTGCAAACCTTTCAGAGGTAGCCACTCAAAGCCCTTTAATTCCGGTCTTTCTCTGGTAGTGACTAACACCTTACTATTACCGCCAGATTCTACCCAAGCGTTGAAAAAATCGCCGTAGAATAAACTTCCCCACTGTCTATCTGGTTGTAATAGACTCTCCAGGTTGTCAATAATCAGTAAAAATTGACCAGAACGCAAACACTTAACCAACGCTTCTACTAACTGCGCTTCTTGTTCTGGAACTGGAAAGCCAAATTCTGTTAACACTTCCCTAGCTAAATCGCTAAAACTTTCCCCATTACTGACATCACCCCAAAATCGCTTAGGAAAACCCTCTATTTCGTCATAAATTTTAGCTGCCAGCATCGATTTACCCATGCCACCGATGCCTTCTATGCCAATTAAAAAAGTATTTTTATCAGTTAACCATTGATTTATTTGGGCAATTTCTGTTTTTCGTCCCTGCCAGTAAGCCAAACGTTTAGGAGAGTTGCCAGCTTTGAGAACCCCTGGTGATTCTACTTTGGGGATTTGTTGCAATCGCTCTAGTATTGGTTCTATTCGCTCAACAATAATCTTGACTTCTGCTGCATTTATCTGCCCGATTTGAGTCACCTGACTTTTATCGTAGGCAGTGAGGTTCATTTCTATATTATTCGGGTTGCTGGGGTTGGATTCTTCAGCCATTGCTTACAGCAGGTCAAAATTATATTTGATATTGTGGCTGTGAACTCAAAATTTGGTGTTTGGAACTTGAAATTTCGCGTTCAAAACTTGGAATTTTGTGCTTAGAACTCGAAACTTTGTGTTCGGAACTTGAAATTTCGTCTTCAAAACTCGAAACTTTGCGTTCAGAACTTGAAATTTGGTGTTCGGAACTCGGAATTTTGTGCTTGGAATTCGGAACTTCGTGTTTGGAACTCAGAATTTCGTCTTCAGAACTCAAAACATCAAAATTTGTAGGGTGGGCAATACTCTGCCAACCCTACTCAATTAAAAACTCACTTGGTTTGCGTCAATCTTCCCAACTTGCTTGACTGTACTTTGGTCGTAAGCATTAGCATTCATCTGAATATTGTCTCCGGGTTTGTCAGCCGATGCTTGCAAAATGTGAGCTATTTCCTCGGCAAGTGCTGTATCAGCATCCAAAATCTTTTTCAGTTGCACCCGCAAACTTGCTTGTAAATCTTCATCCTCTGGCTTTTGCGCTACATCCGTTGCTGCTTCTTTCGCTGCTTCCTTTGCTTCTACTTTGGGATGTAATTTAGCCCAAATAGCTTTAGCTTTATTCCAAACATCTTCACCTACTTTTTGAGATGCCCCTTCTACGGCTTTATTACCTACATTCAACAAAAATGGCAGACAGGGAGCGAGAATTTTAACAAGTAGAGCTATATCCATTGGTTTATGAAGTCTATTTAGTTTATTTACATACATAGATGTAAACTAACTTTACGCAAATTTAGCTCAACAATCGCTGCCAAGTGAGTTCTTTTGTAGCTTCATCCCAATGCCAGCGTAATAAATTGGCAGGTTGATTTGGGGAAATTCCTGATAATCCAATTGCCTGTCTGGGTGCATCAGTAGCAAGTAAGATGGCGCTTTCTACGTCACAAATCCCCCACTTCACTAAATTCTGCACTCCCACCAATAAGGGTAAAGTTGTCCCCGATAAAGTGCCATCAGGCAATCGTGCAGTACCATTTTTAACTTCTATTTGCCGACTGTCCCAAGGATACACGCCATCGGGTAGCCCCAAAGGTGCAAGGGCATCGCTAACCAGGAACAGTCCTTTCTCATAACAGCTAGCGCGAAGCAAGATTTGCAACATCGTAGGCGAAACATGCTGCCCATCGGCAATAAAACCACACATAACATCAGGATGAGTAATTGCTGCGCCTAATAATCCTGGTTCGCGGTGATGTAACAGTGGCATGGCATTGAAAGCATGAGTTACCATCGTTGCACCGAGTTCAAAAGCACGTTGTGCTTGAGTGGCTGTTGCCTGAGAATGTCCTAAACTAACGGTGATGCCCAAAGAACGCAAATATGGAATTACTTCACCTGTAGGATCTAACTCCGGCGCTAGGGTGATGACTTTTACAACATGGGCATAATCACCCAAAACCCGCTTTAACTCGTCAATTGTTAAGGGAAATAAGTACTCTGCCGGGTGTGCGCCGCGCTTTTGGAAATTCAAAAACGGGCCTTCTAAATGTACTCCGAGAATCTTGGCACCTGTTTTTTGACTAGGGATAATATCAGCGATAACAGCAAGCGATCGCTGAATATTATCTACCGAAGTTGTCACCAATGTCGGTAAAAATCCATCTACCCCAACATTCCATAAAAATTGCGAGATTTTCGCTAATAGTTGAGAATCTGCGGTTGTTAAATCGGGAAATGCTAATCCCAACGCACCATTAATCTGTAAATCAACTCCACCTAAAGAAATCCAGTCACCAGCCACATCCAATACTTGTAAGTCTGGTGCTGAAACTCGCTTAAATACTGTACTCATCGGTAAGATTTGCTTAAGTATGCCCTCATGAACCAACAGCATTTGCAAATCTTTGTAACCAGGTACTCGCGCATTGATAATATCTACATTCGTAGCGATGGGACTTTGTGTTGCTTTGGTCATCACATTGGCCAGAGAATAAATCAGTCTCACCCGATTTTAGTTGAAGAAGGCAGAAGGCAGGAGGCAGGAGGCAGAAGGCAATCAGGAGAAGATTCTACCCTTCCTAATTGAACAGCGGCAATACAGGCGGAAATCTTAAACCGGAAAATAACCAATTCAGAGTTACATCAAACAATCGGTGATTAATCCAAAATCCAAAATCTAAAATCCAAAATCCAAAATCTAAAATCCAAAATTCTATGACTCCCCTTGTCGGTATTATTATGGGCAGCGATTCCGATTTGCCCACCATGAAAGATGCGATCGCAGTGTGTGAAGAATTTGGCATCGAGAATGAAGTAGCGATCATTTCTGCCCATCGTACTCCAGAACGTATGGTGCAGTATGCTCAACAAGCCCACCAACGCGGTATCAAGGTAATTATCGCCGGTGCGGGTGGTGCTGCCCATCTTCCGGGCATGGTAGCATCTCTTACACCACTGCCAGTTATTGGTGTTCCCGTACCCACCCGTAACCTACAAGGCGTTGATTCCTTATATTCTATTGTCCAGATGCCAGCAGGTATCCCAGTAGCAACAGTAGCCATAGGCAATGCTAAGAATGCAGGGCTGTTGGCAGTGCAAATTCTCGCAACCCAACAACCAGAATTACTAGAAAAAGTGCAACAATATCGCCAAGCCCTATCTGAATCAGTAATGGCAAAGCAAGCAAAACTAGAACAACTAGGTTACGAGCAATATTTAAAACAACTTTAAATTCACAATTGCTTAACTTTTTGTAGATAAAATTAATAACATTCTTGACTGTTCTCTCTTGAGATTGGGAAATACTTATCCTGTAGAGAATACAGTTGCTTTATTGAATGTGTTAGTAGCTACTGAATGTAGTATGAACTTGAGAAATGTATCCCACGATACAGAATTTTGGTTTAACTAAATAGAAAATCAATCAAAATTTATTCATTTGTTACGTAGATTCACTAGAGGTGCAACAAAAAGTAATCTCATAATTATTGTGGGTAACGTTGATATATTTTCTCTCAATCAAGTTCGTTGAGATTAAAAAAGATTGAGTGAGAGAAAAAATAAATAACCGACATAAATAATGAGATAATTATTGCCAAATTCTTGGCTAAAACCTTGTTTAGCAAATTTAACTAATTTATGTCGGTAAGGCTATTACCAACATTAATTACCGCCTTTTAGGCAGGAAAAAACAAGCAATGAATCAGCGTACTCGACCGTGGCATCGCTTACTAGCGATAGCGATAGGTTCGATGGTGTTTGCAGTTTTTGCACCTACAGTTGTACAGGCGGCAGCTCCTCCAACCCTTCAGTCTTTATCAGAAACTACAACGAAGCTGCAAGTTTCAATTGATACGACTTGGGTACTGCTTTCTGGGTTTTTAGTATTCTTCATGCAAACCAGCTTTGCCATGTTAGAAGCAGGTTTGATACGTCAAAGAAGTGTAGTCAACGCCTTGTTGGAAAACTTCATTAATGCTGCCGTAACTATTTTGGCATGGTGGGCGATCGGCTTTGGTATCGCTTTCGGTACAAGTGCAGGCGGATTTTTTGGCATAGATAACTTCTTTCTCAGCCAACTACCCAGTGCTGATGGTAGCTACCCATTAGGCGCACCTGGTTCTACAGCCGCCATCAATACATACACCTTATTCTTTTTCCAATTTGCCTTTGCTGCTACTGCCTGTATCATCACGACTGGTTCAATGCTTGGCAGAACAGACTTTATTGGTGACTTAATTTACAGTGCGATTGTGGGTGCGATCGCCTACCCAATTATTGTCCACTGGGCTTGGAACTATAACGGCTGGTTAAGTAAATTAAGCTACCATGATTTCGCTGGAGGTTCCGTTGTCCACACAGTTGGTGGTTGGACAGCGCTGATTGGTGCTTATTTACTTGGTCCCCGTCCCGATCGCCCTGCTTGGGGAACACTTCCACCAGCCCACAATTTGGGGTTGGCGACTCTGGGAACAATGATTTTGTGGTTTGGCTGGTATGGGTTCAACCCTGGTTCAACTTTAGGCACAGTGAATACTGGATTGATTGGTTTGGTGACAATCAATACTACACTTGCCGCAGGTGCAGGGCCACTGTCAGCCATAATTTTCCGTTACATCCGCATAGGTAAGTGGGATTTGGTTTATTGTCTCAATGGTTCGCTAGCCGGATTAGTGGCAATTACAGCTGCTTGCGCTTATGTTGCTCCTTGGGCTGCTGTTTTAATTGGACTAACAGCTGGAATTTTGGTTGTGCTAGGAGTGGATTTGCTTGAGTCACTCCACATTGACGACCCAGTGGGGGCATTTAGCGTCCACGGTATCAATGGCATGATGGGTATTCTCTCTATCGGCTTGTTAGGTCAGGCAGAACTCACCTTGAATAAAAAAGCAGGCTTATTTTTAGGCGGTGGTTTTGATTTGTTGGGCGTACAACTTCTGGGTGTAGTGGCGATCGCAGTTTTCACAGTGTCATTTGCCTTTTTAATGTACGGCGGACTGAAAGCGATCGGGCATCTGCGTGTTAATCCTGAAGCAGATCGTATTGGCATTGATGCATACGAACACGGTGCGTCAGTATGGCCTGATGTTTATCCAGTTGAGAAATTTATTGAAGAAGAAAATCATACCAATACTCCCGGGGTTAGCACTTTTGAGAATGAGTAGAACAGTCAACCTTGAGCTGAATAGTGTTTACTGAGTAAAAATAAGAACTATAATTATCAGTCAAATGATATTGACAATTTCGTAATGTTACTCTCTCAACTGATGATTTTTAAATGATTAAAGATTAAGTGAAGAGGACTTGACTCTTACGAAAAATACATAATATTGTCTTAATAATAACCTAAAAAATATTTACAAATGTACCTTTTATTTCCTAAACTCCTATTTAGGTTATTGCAATTTCTGACTTGTAAACAAGAGGTTTAAATGAAAAATATCAAAAACCACAAGATTTAATATTGATCGTTTTTTTGCTTAACCTGTTTTTTCAGTATCAAGGATACTTAAGAGAACAATGTCCAAACTCATGTATCAACATAAATCGCCAGGAAAAAGTAGGCGATTATCAGCAAGAAATTACGCTAAAACTAGACAATTTAACTCAAAATTCCAGATATTTACTCGAGCAATTAAACAACTATCTCCCAGTTGGCAAGCTTGCTTACCACTAGCTTGTTTGATTGTTTTGGGTTGGGGTTATGTCGCAGTTGCTCAAACTCCTGCCACAGGGCCAACGACAGCGGAACTCAAAATTGCTCTTGACACCTTGTGGGTAGCGATCGCGGCCTTTTTGGTATTTTTCATGAACGCTGGTTTTTGTATGTTAGAAACCGGCTTCTGTCGCCAAAAAAATGCTGTCAACGTTCTTGCTAAAAACTTGATTGTCTTTGCTCTAGCCACCGTTGCCTTTTGGGCCATTGGTTTTGGATTAATGTTTGGCAATGGCAATGATTTTATTGGATTAAGTGGGTTTTTCCTATCAGGAGCAGATAACAGTCCTGCAACAGCAAAAGATTATCAAGGTGTTTTTGAAGCTATTAGTTGGGCTGGTGTACCCCTAGCTGCTAAATTTTTATTCCAGCTGGTTTTTGCTGGAACAGCAGCCACGATTGTTTCTGGTGCAGTTGCAGAACGAATCAAGTTTGTTGACTTCCTAATTTTCAGTCTCTTACTCGTAGGTATTGCCTACCCCATTACCGGACACTGGATTTGGGGAACTGGTTGGCTAGCAGACATGGGTTTCTGGGATTTTGCAGGTTCTACGGTAGTTCACTCAGTTGGCGGTTGGGCCGCTTTGATGGGAGCTGCATTTCTCGGGCCACGCATTGGTAAATATCAAGACAAGCAACTCGTTGCCATGCCTGGTCATAACATGAGTATTGCCACCTTGGGTTGCTTGATTCTGTGGTTGGGCTGGTTTGGTTTTAACCCTGGTTCTGTAATGGCTGCCGATCCCAGTGCGATTACTCACATTGCTTTAACAACCAATATGGCAGGGGCAGTCGGTGGTATTGCCGCCACAATTACAGCTTGGTTGTATTTGGGTAAGCCAGACCTGTCAATGATTATCAATGGTATTTTGGCTGGCTTAGTTGGTATTACAGCATCTTGTGCTTACGTCACCATTAGCAGTTCTTTTATTATTGGCTTGATTGCTGGGGTTTTAGTAGTTTTTGCTGTGACATTCTTTGACAAACTCGGCATTGATGACCCAGTGGGAGCTACCTCAGTTCACCTAGTTTGCGGTATTTGGGGAACTTTGGCTGTTGGTCTGTGGGCTGTCGGGCCTGGTGTTTATTCCTGGTATGGTGCAGGACTAGGGCCAGCAAAGGGTTTATTTGCAGGTGGTGGACTAGGACAATTTGGCGTTCAGCTACTTGGTGTTGTCTCAGTAGGCGGTATGACAGTTCTCCTTAGCACTATATTCTGGCTAGTACTGAAAGCAACTTTAGGTATCAGAGTTTCTAGAGAAGAAGAACTGGAAGGTTTGGATATTGGCGAACACGGTATGGAAGCCTACAGTGGATTCCTCAAAGAGGCTAGTGCAGTGGCGTTTCCCGAAGGACATAGTGCCGGAATCAAACCAGATCAATATTGAGTAGTTTGATTTTTTTGCTAATAAATATCCGCCTCTTCAACTTTTGTTGTTCATACAAGTGGCGGTTTTTTGATGCAAAATTACAAATCAGCAAATTTTTTGGCTGTTAACTGTCAACGAGCATCACGAGTGATTATACAACGCCAGATGTGTTTTAGCTTTAATAAGTTACTATTGCCGTGTAATTTTTTCCTATGTGAAACTAACAAATTAATTAGATGATTAAGTCACTGCTTTATTTTATATGGGCTGGTTTATTTGAAATAGGAGGTGGCTATTTGATGTGGTTGTGGTTGCGGCAAGGTAAATCAGTTTGGTGGGGAATATTAGGTGGGATTGCTTTAGCTTGCTATGGCGCGATCGCAACTCTCCAACCTGCAAATTTTGGCAGAGTTTATGCAGCTTATGGTGGTGTATTTATTGCAATGGCTATGCTTTGGAGTTGGAAGGTAGACAGGGTAACTCCAGATAGCTACGACCTTATCGGTGCTTGTTTAGCCTTGGTGAGTGTTTTTATGATCGTGTTTGCACCCAGAATATAATTGACCAGTCCTGTCGGGGTGATTCTGGATCTAGAAGAAATTTAGCCCTGAAGATTTAGTTTCGAGTTCCTGAATCCATCATGATGTTATTAGTAACTTCGTAGGGGGTGTGACCCCTGATGCACCTAATTTTGATTTTAGGTGACTACAAATGTTGGAAGGCAGTAAAACATCTATGCGAGAGACAGAAATAAAAGTCATTACATATTTATCCAAGTATATTAAGAACGCTAAAGAGAATTTGCAAGACTTAGAAATTCTCTTCACTGTCTTCGTTTTTAACAGTAGGTAACTGAAACACTAGAAATTATGTAGCGTTCAAACAAAATGCTATTACCTGTAAAAAATATGCAAAAATTACAATGTTTCACTCTTACTTAACACTTAAGTATCTGCAATGAAGATTATATTTTTGTTAACCTTTCGAGAAAAACCAAACTTAAGTAACATTCAAGACAAAAACGAGTAGCAAAAAGTAATGAAATGTATTTAAGTATACATATTTTTTGAACTTCAGGAACAAGGAATAAAAAGAAGTGTTGAAGAAAGTTATCACGATTGGGGCTGTTACCCTATTGCTGCTGGGAGGGCCGCTAATGGGCAACGCCTTGGCCCAAACACAAACTCCGGCTCCTGTGGCTCCGCCTGCTGCCGATACAGGAGATATAGCATTTATGCTGATTTCAGCAGCACTTGTTCTGCTGATGACACCAGGATTGGCGTTTTTTTACGGTGGATTTGTGCGATCGCGCAACGTCCTGAATACGATATTGATGAGCTTCGTACTCATGGCGATCGTCGGAGTTACTTGGATTTTGTGGGGCTATAGCCTTGCCTTTGCACCCGGATTATCCTTCATTGGCGGATTGCAGTGGTTGGGTTTGAATGGTGTCGGGTTAGAGATAACTGATTATCTCAAAGGGTCAAACCCAGCGGAAGTTGTTTCCTATGCAGCAACGATTCCCCACCAGGCATTCATGATTTATCAAGCCATGTTTGCCATTATCACCCCTGCTCTAATTTCTGGGGCGATCGCTGAGCGAATGAGCTTCCGTGCCTATAGCTTGTTTGTCTTGTTATGGTCAACATTTGTTTACGCTCCCCTAGCTCATATGGTTTGGGCTAAAGGTGGATTCTTAGGCTTGTACGGCGGTTTGGGTGCCCTTGACTTTGCAGGGGGTACAGTCGTGCATATTAGCTCCGGCGTTTCTGCCCTCGTAGCAGCGATCGTCCTCGGCCCCCGCAAAACCCATCCTGACCGCCTCAGTCCTCCACACAACGTACCGTTTATTTTGTTGGGTGCTGGCTTACTCTGGTTTGGCTGGTTTGGTTTCAATGCTGGCAGTGCTTTATCTGTAGCTAGTGGAACTTCGGGTAACTTAGCAACAAACTTAGCCACAACAGCCTTTGTTGCCACCAATACTTCTGCGGCTGCGGCTACTTTAATGTGGCTGATTTTAGAAGCAGCTTTACGCGGTAAACCAACCGCCGTGGGAGCTGCGACAGGAGCAGTTGCTGGCTTGGTGGGTATTACTCCAGCAGCTGGATTTGTTACACCCCTATCAGCAATTTTAATTGGTTTTATCACGGCCTTTGTTTGCTTTTATGCGGTGAGTTTCAAGCACAAGCTGCAAGTTGACGATGCTTTAGATACTTTTCCCGTACATGGTGTTGGTGGTACAGTGGGTGCAATTTTGACGGCAATTTTTGCCACCGTTGAAGTCAACTCGGCAGGTAAAGATGGAGTATTGCGCGGTAATTTCGGCGAACTGGGGGTTGAACTAGCAGCAATTATCATTGCCTATGCGATTGCTGCGGTGGGTACTTGGATCATTTTGAAGGTTATCGATGCTACAGTCGGTCTGCGAGTTAAGGAAGAAACTGAATACCAAGGTTTGGATATCAACGAACATGGCGAAGAAGGTTATAATTCCGAGTTCGGCGATGGCATAAAGGTTTCAGAGTAATTTCGGAAGATACTGTAATTTTTGGCGCTGGCGAATTAGAATCTGAGTCAAATCATTGGTAAAATTCGCTAGTCGTGTCCACATCTATAAAAACCTTTCCTGTCTGGGCATTTTTCTCGCTGTTAACCAACGGCATACTCATGTTGGCGGTGATCCTGCTGATTTGGCAACAGCAGCGATCGACCGCTTTTTTTAGCACTACACCTTCCCCATCTGATGGCAGTCAATCCCAAGCTGTTGCACCAGAGTTAGGTCCCCGTCATAAACTCAATTACCAGCAATGGCTAGACATTCTCCAGAAAGAAGCTAATGTAGCTGCCCAAAAAAGTCCCCAGCGCTTAAGCATAATGGCGGGTGATTCTCTAAGTTTGTGGTTTCCCATTGAATTATTACCTGAAGATAGATACTGGCTCAATCAGGGAATTTCTGGCGAAACTAGCTATGGACTGTTAAAAAGATTGGATTTATTTGACCGCACCCAACCACAAATAATTTTTGTGATGATTGGCATCAATGACTTGATCCGGGGGGTAAGCGATGAGGTCATTTTAGATAATCAACGGCAAATTATAAGTTACCTGCGAAGGGTGCATCCCAAAACGCAAATCGTTATCCAGTCAATTTTGCCGCACGGAGACAAAGAAGCAACATGGGAAGGACGGGACAAACTCCTGGCTATTACTAATAGTCGGATTCGCCAGTTAAATCAACAACTGCAAAACATAGCTACTAAAGAAGATGTTAAATATCTTGATTTGTATCCTTTATTTACCAACCAACAAGGAAATCTGCGCCCCGAATTCTCTACTGATGGCTTACACTTAAGTCCCATTGGTTATGTTGTTTGGCGTACCGCATTGCAGATTTATAGTCAGATGGAATTGGAAAGTCAGAAAAATTGATGGAATCGGGTCTGCTGTAAATTAGCCTCTGTATTATGTTCGTCAAAGAGCAGTTTTCCTACCTCTGTGCCCATGTCTGCCAAGAAATTTCCTCCACTCTACCCAACTAAATTGCGTCTTGGCGCGAGACAATCAGAAAGAAAAGACATTAATAAATAGCACAATGGATACAAAAGCCTTTAAACGTACACTCCAGCATTCAGAAAATTACAATCGTAAGGGATTTGGTCACCAAGCAGAAGTCGCCACCCAGTTGCAATCTGAATATCAGAGTAACTTGATTCAAGAAATTCGCGATCGCAACTACACCTTGCAACGAGGTGATGTCACTATCCACCTAGCAGAAGCTTTTGGCTTTTGCTGGGGTGTAGAACGTGCTGTAGCCATGGCTTATGAAACTCGCAAGCACTTTCCCCAAGAACGCATCTGGATGACTAATGAGATCATTCACAATCCTGATGTGAACCAGCGGATGCAAGAAATGAAAGTAGAATTTATTCCTGTTGAAGCAGGTATCAAAGATTTTTCTATTGTTGACACTGGTGATGTGGTCATATTACCTGCTTTTGGGGCCAGCGTTCAAGAAATGCAGTTACTTAACGATAAAGGTTGCAAAATTGTTGATACCACTTGCCCTTGGGTATCTAAAGTTTGGAATACTGTTGAGAAACATAAAAAAGGCGATCACACTTCAATAATTCACGGTAAATATAAGCATGAAGAAACTGTTGCGACTAGTTCCTTTGCTGGCAAATATCTGATTGTATTGAATTTGCGGGAAGCAGAATATGTTGCTGACTACATTCTCAATGGTGGGAACCGTGACGAATTTATTCAGAAATTTGCTAAAGCTTGTTCCCCAGGATTTGACCCCGATAAAGACTTAGAAAGAGTTGGTATTGCTAACCAAACTACAATGCTCAAAGGCGAAACAGAGCAAATTGGCAAGCTCTTTGAGCGTACTATGATGCAAAAGTATGGCCCTACTGAATTAAATCAGCACTTCCAAAGCTTCAATACCATCTGTGATGCTACTCAAGAACGGCAAGATGCAATGTTGGAGTTGGTGCAAAAAAATCTAGATTTAATCGTCGTAATTGGTGGGTTTAATTCATCAAACACTACTCAATTACAACAAATTGCCATTGAACGTGGACTTCCTTCTTATCACATCAATAATGTTGAGCGAATTAAGTTAGGAAATTTTATTGAACATCGGCAATTAAATGGAGATATGGTAATTACAGAAAACTGGTTGCCAGAAGGGGAAATTGTTGTAGGAATTACTTCTGGTGCTTCTACACCGGATAAGGTAGTAGAAGATGTGATTGAGAAGATTTTTAGATTGAAAGCAACAGCATCAGCGCTTTGAGAGGAATTTCACTTCCAATCCCGCGCTAATAGGTAAATTAGTGCGATGAAACTCAAACACTTAATGTTTTATCAAGAAAAAGTAAAAGGGTAAGGGTTTTTCTCTTCCCTTTTACTTTTTGCAATTTAGTTTTACTCATCTAGTTATTTTTAATACATATATTTTCAAGTTTTGATCTAAAGCAAATATATAGAAATATCTGTTGTATTTTTGACTATTTGCCATTTTGGCAACTTGCAAAACAAAATTTTGATATATTGCAGAAATTACCAAGATGTTTTTACTAGTTATACTTATGACGGGATTCAACCCGTCTTTTCTATTTTTCAGTTTTTGGCATTTTGGCAACTCATTAAAAAATTTATGTGATATATTTACGAGAATTGCAAGGATTAGCTATGATTGCAACACTTAGTATGGTATGAATAGCCATTATTTGTGTTAATATCAACTGTCCTTGCAACTTCTTTAATTTTTTCTTTTTTTATAAAGTCTAAGGTGTATTGCCACTTTCAAGCTATTTAGGCGGGGTAAAACCCGTCTTTTATTTTGCTTATTGAGTCGGGGCACGACTTTGATATAGGCGCTGGATAGAAAAATAATTGTAAGTTAAGGCGCATTATGAATGCATAAATATTTGTTGTAATCGTTGACTAATGACTGTTTAGTTATATCAACATTTTTAGGATTTTTTAAGATGTATTTAATAATACTCAATTAAGGCAATATCAGCTTTTATGAGATTTGGACACATCCTATAGGAAGATGACCTAGCACAAGAATAATAGGTAAATTAATCCGGGATGTTGTTATGCACTGGATTTATAGAGGGGTTTGGCTCACCGCCAAACCTTTTTTCTTGGTACTTCAGAAAAGGGTTTTACCAATGGCTAAAGAGCTATTTTTCATTTTTAATTCCGCGCAATGGCACGACAAAATATCATAGTTTTTGAACTATGTAGTTGTAGAATTGTTAAAAAGTAAAAGTACTCCGGAGAATGCCAATAGTAACCGGATCGTTGTTTGGTGTATGACCAGGTTCCAAGA
Organism: Dendronalium sp. ChiSLP03b; assembly: GCF_034531165.2. Lineage (NCBI taxonomy): Bacteria > Bacillati > Cyanobacteriota > Cyanophyceae > Nostocales > Nostocaceae > Dendronalium > Dendronalium sp. ChiSLP03b. The sequence continues at coordinate 19,583 of NZ_JAVRBR020000135.1, forward strand.
TGTGAATTACAGCTGGTGTAATACTAATGTTATCTGTTAACTGGAAACGATAAAAAGCTTCGATTTGAGTAGTTGTTCCTGGTTGCCCGCCTGCACGTCCTAAACCTGTATTGATAAAGTCAGGGACATTATTACCCACATTGAGAGTGCTACTCGTGATTTTAGGTGGTTGACCAATATAAATTCCACCTAAATTTCCTTTGGCAAATAAATCAGGGAAATTCACAAAGACCATGTAATTTGTCGTTTCTACATTTCCCGATTGCCCAGGAATATAGGACTTAGTATAACCACCCCAAGCGCCTAAAGTCAGGTTGGGCGAAATTTGCCAATTTACGGTAGCACCAACAGCATTGGTTTGTAAGGGTGCTGATTTTCCTGTACTGCTATTAACCGCAGTTAAACATTCATCGCCTACAAAGGTTAGTAAACAGCCATCTGAAGAATAGTTATTGACATAATACAAACTAACATCAACTGTGTCAGTAGGTGTTAATAACAATTGCACACCCGTAGTGGTGTTTCCATCAAATAAACCACTGCGTTGACCGGGATTACCGGGTTTATAACTAGTATAAATTGCTTGTAAACTAGCACGTTTAGCAAATTGCCAATCTATGGCAATGCCACCGTGGCCGTACCCCATATTTAAAATTGGGTTTCTTTGAGCGAAATAAGATAATGGCCCTGTGGCAGCGCTTTCCACTCGGTTTGGTCCTCGGAAAGCACTGGGCATACTCACGTTTTCTGTTCCTACCATCACTGCTAAGTTATCAGTGACTAGCCAGTGATAATTGAGGTCACTGATGATAAAGTTATCGGTAGGAAATTCGTAGCCCATGATGACATCATTGCGCGAAACTCTATCGCGTGTGACATCGTTATTGTCAAATCTAGGTGCAGTGCCACCTTTACCAGCTAATAAACCTGTGAATAAGTAACTACGAGGGCTAAATTGACTAGTTAAATACAGCTGCGTCAAGGATATAACATCAGTGTTTGTACCACCATCTTGCGTATCTTGGATACTATCTCTGGGATTAACATCACCACGATTGCTAGTTCGTCCTTGAACGCCAATTATATGCAGTCCGGTGAGTTTAGTCGTAGCAGAGAACTGGTTGGTTGCAATTTCAGCGGTGCGCGTTTCTAAACTATCAACTCGACCCCGCAAAGTCGTTAATTCAGCAGCAAATTCTGTTTGTAATCTTTGCAAAGTTACTAAATCTTGTTTGGTTACCAAATCAGCTGTAGCTGTAGCAATCAGTTCGTTAACTCGGTCTAAGCAAGCATTCACACCAGCAGCAAATTCATACCGACTGATAGCGCGATTACCACGATATTGCTCATCTGGATAACCTGCAATGCAGCCGTAGCGTTCTACCAAAGACTGCAAAGCTTGGAACGCCCAATCTGTGGGTTGTACATCCTTCAGTTGTGAAACCGATGTAACTTGTGCCATCGGCTCAGTATTGTCTTGTAAATACTGCTCGCCAAAATAGGTAGAAGATATAGGGAGATAGTTTAAGTTTAAATCTATACTTGCATTGGTATTCGTGCCTCTAGAATCTTGAGCGATCGCTTTTGACACGACTGTGTTAAATCCTACAACTATTAACCATACAGCTATCCAGGTTTTGCCGTTGCTCCGACTCATTAATCTAGCTTTCAACTTTCTACACTCTACTACCATACTTAAGCAAGAGTGTATTAAGAATCATCTATTGATGACATGAGAGAATTTACCTACTTTTAAAATTGCCATAAGAAAATTTACCTATTTTATACCCAACTAGACTGTAAAGATTTTCAGCAACATTTGAAAGCGCGAGTATAAAAGAAACAATAATTGGATTGACTAAGAACTAACATGGTACATCGTTCGCGCAAGCTGACGGCAAAATCTTCTGGACGCAATCAGCCTCGTACAGGTGCGGTCAAACGCATCTCCCGCAAACATTGGGAAAAGCACGTCAGTTCCTACACTTCAGGTACTCTTCAAGAACCCCTTCAAGAAACGCAGTCGTCACCTGAATCGGAAAAACCCCACTTGCTACAACGGAGGGAAACCTTAGAAGTTCTCCCAGAGGAAAACCCTCCCGGAGCCTTGTCCGAGCGCGCAGAGGACATCTACAATTCAGTAAAGCCAACGACACTTGCTACCCTGCGGGAAGCCGCGCAAAGCGCGTCTACAACGCCGGAAAGCGCAACGCAGCATCTCTGTGACGCACTGGCTCCGCAAAAGAAAGGTTGGTTTTCGTCAACGCTGGCGCTCGTAATTTTACTGAGTGGCGCTGGGTTAGTTATGGCTTTTACTTGGTTTAGTATTCTTTTCATATTCAATCCAGCACAAATAGGCTGGTTGAATAAATTTTTACCTGAATGGGCGCAAATACCCCTTGGCTATAGCGAACCCCCTCAAACTCTGCAACAAATTCAAGAGAAGCTGAGTAAACAAAAACAAATTGCCGGGAAAACTCTGCCTTTAGATGACGAAGAAAACTCGCTTTTGTTACCGATTGTGCAGCAGCGTGCCAATTGTCAGTCTAATTGTCAAGAAATTGTGGAACTGAGAGTTTATCAACGCTCAACTGACTTGGAGTTTCAATCGCAGTCAGATACATACTTTCGCTTGGCACATTACCTACCTATAACTGGGCCAGAAGAATCTTTAGCGATCGCTCCCTTGAATAATGCAACATCAGAAGACTACGATGCTAATACTCCTCTACCTTTGACCGCAATCAAACGCTTTGAAGGTGATGGTGTATCACCGGGAATTTGGTTTTCTTTGCAAGGTCAGCGCCAACAAGGAACCAATGCGATCGCTTACGGTCAGATTGTCTACTACAATCCAGGACGTACTAACCTACAACAGATGTTGTCTTGGACAAATCCCAATGGACAATTGCCTAAATGGCAGCAGGTGACTGGTGGAGGTGCAAAAGAATTAGTTATCGATCGAACAGTGGGTTTGGAACCGCAGTTACGCGTTTACCAAGTCAAAAATGTGAAGCTGTACCTCAACCCCATTCAACTAGAAGCGATTTCTCTCCAACCACCAGCCTTGAAGGATTCTGCTTACCAAAATGCCTTGTTAATTGCTCGCAGTGGTTTGTGGACACCAGCTTTTGAGTGGTTGCAATTCATCCGAAAACAGCGAAAAGGAATTTTACCAGCAGCACAAGCGCAAATTGATGTGATTCGCTTGCACGCCCAACTTTCTAAGGCCCAAGCCGAGAAAACTTGGGCCAGTCCTAGTCAACAAGTGCTAGCAGAGTTGATTGATGGTCGCTGGGAAAAAGCTTTACAGGTGTTTGCAGCATCACCTCAAAATAGACAGGAAATTGCCACCCTACTCAAAGCAGATACCGGACGGTTATGGAATCGCACCGTAGCCGCCTTGCAAGTGAAGCCAGATAGACCAGAAGTGCAAGCTTGGGCAGCGCTAATTTTAGCAGAGAAGCAGGGGGAAGGACGGGCTAATTCTTGGTTAAAGGCGCGACCAAAAATTACAAACGCCACCGTTACGTATATTCAAGGTCTGTTAAAACAACTCAATGAAGATCGGGCATCTCAAACTTCCAGTCACCCCAGCCAAATTGTAGGTACGGTGCAACCTATCTCAAAAGTTAACCCGAAGGAGTGGCTACCAGTACCAAAAGCAGACCTGACACTCACAAACAACGAAGTTTGGTATCAGATAGAAGTGAGTGCATTTAATGACGGCAAACGCTGGCTCAATTCCCCCTTTGGAAATTTGCGATTACCCAAAGATTTTCCAGCCAAATTTTTATGGGAAACTTTGGGGATTAATATCGACCCCATCATCCAGATAATTGTTCGGCTACCGAATGGAGAACAACAAACAACTTCTGCCACTATCAAAGGAGTGCAACTGCAAAATGGAGTACTGCGGCTATTAGCTGCTGGAGAAGCTATTGCTGAGAATCAAAAAAACGTGCAACCACTAACTCTAGCTTTGACAGATAATGCATTAGAGTGGGTGCAGCCAGCTCCCATTACCCTGGCAGAACTTTATCAGCAAAATCCACGAGCAGTGGAAAATATATTACCGATTGTCTGGCGTTCTCTACAACGATCGGGTCAGATTTCAGATGGTGATGTCCCTAAGTTCTTGCAGATTCAGGAGCAGATAGGTCACTGGCCTGTTCAAGTAATTGATTTAACAAATGACAATAAACCAGAAACCGTCTTAACTGTCTCTCAAGAAGCCATAGGCTCCTTGAAGGATTTTAAAATGACAACTCAGGAAAGCGAGAAAATTCCGTACCGTTCCCGTACCCTAATCCTGTCTGATAGTGGTAAGGTCATTTATACGGATTTTCAGGAAAGTTCCCAACAAGTACTTACAGCGATCGCCAAGATTTCAAGTGGGCAATCCCTAGCTTTATTAGTAGAGAATGCCAACAACTATAGTCTGAAGCGGTGGTCAACTAAAAATCAGCGTTTTGAATAGCAGCCCCTTACCTAAATCCAGACCGTAGAAGTCAGGCATTATCATCTAGAAAACTAACCTATTCCTCTTGGTCGCTAGCAACTTGCCGTTGCTCCTTCAGATTTTGCAATTGCTTCAACAAAGATTCCACCTCTGCTTGCAGACTTCTCAGCTTCACTTGCTGATCGTCTTGGTAACAAGATTTTGTTAAATCACTTACCCAAAGAGTCTGGGAGCGGTATTCGGAAACACTAGATGAATAAGTAGGCATCGCTAAATGAATATAAAAATTAACTCACACCATTGGTAAATAATATAATAATGTAAGTTTAAGGTTTGTTAAATGATTGTATATTTTCAATCACTTACTCTAATACATTACTGGTGTTTTTATAAGTGACTGCGATTGTATCGGTTGGGTTCCAGAGGGAGGGTAGAGGGGCACAGGGGCACGGGAGAGTGTTAACAACTAAGCTCTGCACTCTTAAATTCTGCCTCCATATGATAAACTGAGCATTTTACAGAAAGTAAAAATTGCAAGTAAGATGCTTGCCTGAAAAGAGATAATATTCTTCTGGAATGAAAAATCTGCACAATGGGAACTGAAAACGAGAAACTTAACTTTCTTGTTTATTACCCAATACCGTGTTTGTCTATTTCTAATCCTTAGTTAAAAAGTTTTAAATCCCGTGACTGTAAGCCTGTCTGCTGCTAAATCTCATCGCCAACCCTGGCCCGGACTGATAGAAGCCTATCGCGAGTATTTGCCTGTTAGTGAAAAAACGCCTGTCGTTACCTTGCTGGAGGGAAATACTCCGTTGATTCCGGTGCCCGCGATCGCAGAACATATTGGCAGACAAGTACGTGTATTTGTAAAATACGACGGTCTTAACCCGACTGGTAGCTTCAAAGACCGGGGCATGACAATGGCAATTTCTAAGGCTAAAGAAACCGGGTCAAAGGCGGTAATTTGTGCCAGCACGGGTAACACCTCTGCCGCCGCCGCCGCCTATGCTAAGCGTGGCGGTATGAATGCTTTTGTACTGATTCCCGATGGCTATGTGGCGCTGGGTAAGTTGGCGCAGGCGTTGCTGTATGGGGCAGAGGTACTGGCAATTAAAGGTAATTTTGACCAAGCACTAGAGATTGTCCGCGAGATGGCAGAAAGCTATCCGATAACTTTGGTGAATTCGGTAAATCCCTACCGCTTGGAAGGGCAGAAAACAGGAGCTTTTGAAATTGTCGATGTGCTGGGTGATGCCCCAGATTGGTTGTGTATCCCGGTAGGTAATGCGGGGAATATCACAGCATATTGGATGGGGTTTTGTCAATACCATCAAGCAGGTAAGTGCGATCGCCTACCCCGGATGATGGGATTTCAAGCAGCAGGTGCAGCTCCTTTAGTGAGTGGTAAACCAGTAGCCCATCCTGAAACTTTAGCTACAGCAATTCGCATTGGCAATCCAGCTAGTTGGGAGTTAGCGATCGCAGCGCAATCAGCAAGTCAAGGAAATTTCCACGCTGTTACCGACGCAGAAATTCTTGATGCTTATCGACTGTTAGCAGCATCCGAAGGTATTTTCTGCGAACCTGCCAGTGCTGCTTCCGTAGCAGGTTTGTTGCAAGTCAAAGACCAAATCCCCACCGGGGCGACAGTGGTTTGTATCCTTACTGGCAACGGTCTAAAAGACCCAGATACAGCTATTAAGCACAGTCATAGTCAATTTAAACAGGGTATTGTGGCTGAACTTGGAGCAGTAGCAGAGGCGATGGGATTTTAGAAGTCACTGAAGTTTGCTTAGAGAGAGATCCTCTTGGCAACTTCTCGCGCTCGTACTGATAAACCAGCCAGAGCAAACGTACCTCAATTTTGTAGTTGTGGCAGTTAAAGTCCGTTCGCAGTCTAAATTTGAGGTATTTTAAGCGGTGAGATGCCTGCCATTAGTACTTTCTTGCTTGAATATATAAGTGGGAATAACAGCCGATCTTTAGCACTTAATCATAGCCAACCGCGCAAGCGATATACAAAACTGCCAACGTATTCTTTTAAAGCATTAGTAAATTGGTGTAAATTATTGCTATCAGGTAACAAATTTAGTATTGCGGCTTTAGGAGTGTTGCCGAGTTCTTGTAAATCGCCCTGACTGACGAGAAAGTCAGTAGGTGCAGGAATAACATCAATACCTTGACGCTGGAAAATCTTCAGCGATCGCGGCATATGCATTGCGGAAGTTACTAACAATATCTGACGAATGCCACGAGCCTCTAAAATTTTCTTGACATTCACAGCATTTTCGTAAGTATTCAATGAGTCAGGTTCTTGCACAAGTGCTTCGGATGGTATGCCAATAGACGTAAGGATTTTAGCCATATCTTCTGATTCTGGTGCGCCGCTGCCACGCCAATCAATACGACCTCCACTGAGAATGACGATCGGGGCTTTTTTTTGGCGATATAGTTGAGCAGCATAAATCACGCGATCGCCCGATTCACTTAAATCGACACTCGGTCTTGGGAAAGAAGCTGATTTAGTTGCACCACCTAAAACTACAATTGCTTCTGCATTGGGCATTTGGGCAACAGGAAGATTTTGCCATTCCAGCGATCGCACTAATGATTTAGCAACCCAACCATTACTGCAAAGAAGTAATACAGTTAATGCTAAGGCGATCGCTCCCGCTGCAATTCGTGGTCGCTTCCATAATGTTACTAGTGCCACTATTAAAGACAAACTGGCTAATCCCAGCGGATAAAAAAACAGTGGTAGCAACTTGGAGAGATATAAAAACATGTTAGGGATTGAGTATTGGGGATTAGTATTGAGTATTAGGTATTGGCTATTAAGAAGAAAAAGTAATTTGATGAACTAAATTCCTTCCTAGTCACGCCAGTTCGCTTAACGGAGGGAACCTCCCGAAGTTCGCTTGGAGGGAAACCCACAAGAGCGACTTCTCTTTGCACGCGACTAGCTCCCCAGTCCCCAGCCCCTAATCCCGGTATCTTCTCCAAAACTGAAGATTGATTCCAGAAGGACGACGGTAACGGCGGACGGGTCTTCTTTTTTGTTGTTTGGTGATTCTATTGCTAGGCCGTTCACTAGACGACTCTTCTTGCGCCTCAACTGGTAGCTGAGTTTTACTTTCTTCTTTGCTTCCCCACCAAGCAATAATCCATCCTCCACCCATAGCACCTATTCCGCCTAGCAAGATACTCATGGGTGCAGAATACCCTAAAGACACAAAGCCAAGTAAGAAAAATAACCAGTACTTAAGTGCTGCATCCACGCCATCAGAGGAGGCTACAGTTGGGGCTTGGGGACTATTTTTACTTGCATTTGTAATCCAGCCTAAAGTGAAACCACCCAAAATACCTAGGAAGATACTTAGGGATAATGGAGAACCTGTCAGCGACAATATGAGTATTAAAAATGACCCAAATATTAGTTGAGTAAAGAAGCTGGGAGAGATAATGAAGAAGTCATTGTTTTTAGGTGCCATAAGTTCACTACTAATAAATTAAAAATTTAAAATTAAAAATTGTTTAGGATTTTTAATTTTGCAAGCTATTGGCGAATTATTTGTGTTAATTGTGCTTGTTGTGGTTGGGTTGTGTCCCAAATCTGAACGTAGGGTTTTTCTTCATCGGTAAAGGGTTCAGCTTGCTTTATTTGTGATGCCAATAAATGAACGGTAGCATCAGCAATATCATTTGTGCGGTTGACAAGACGCTCTTGTACTACTTCTAAAGGGGCTGTGCAGTAAATAATTTTAAGGGGAATTTGGTGTTTTTCGGCTTGGGCGATCGCTTCCTGGCGCAGTTTTTGTTGGTCATACTTAGCATCCAAAATTACTGAGAAACCTTGATTAGCTAGTATAATTCCCAAATTCAGCAACTGTGCATAAGTTTTCTGGGTCATTTCAGGTGTGTATAAGTCATCCCCACCGCGTTCCTTCAAGGAAATTCCTCCCAAATGTTTTCGCACTGCATCTGAGCGAATATGAATTGCTCCCAGTTGCAAGGCTAAATATCGTGCGGTTGTACTTTTCCCAGAACCTGACAATCCCGACATCAAAATCAGTTGTCCTTGTTTGGGTTGAGTATACTCCCAAGCCTGCTTGTAATAGTCAGCCGCTGTTTTTGTTGCTTCTTCCTTTACCGTTAAGGGTACACTCGGATCGTCTAGTAAAAATGAAGTCACCTTTGCCCGGACATAAGCCTGACGGCTCAAATATAAAGGCAGTACCTGCAAACCTTCCCAATCTCCTGTTTGCTCTATATAGGCATTCAAAAAGGCATTACCCAAATCTTGACGCTGCCGCGCTTCCAAATCCATCACTGTGAACGCTACATCGTACATGACATCGACAAAGCGAAACGGTTCATTAAACTCTATGCAGTCAAATAACGTGATTTTGTCATGCCACAAAGCAATATTTCTCAGGTGTAAATCCCCGTGACATTCGCGAATGTAGTCATTGTGAATTCTACTAACAAATAATTCTGGAAGTTCTGCAAAAAATTTATCTGTATATTGCTTTGTTTGATCGAACTGTGCCTGCGTCTGGGGACCATCGATATATTTCTCGGTTTGCTCGTAATTCTCATCAATGGCAGCCCGGACTTGCAGCACCTCACCAAAACTGCGAATGTAATCATTCGTCTGTGCTTGGGCATGGTATTGAGCCACTACCCTTCCCAATTCCTCTAGGTGTGTCTCATTTAATTTACCCTGTTCAAAAAGTGTGCTAAACAGTAACTCTTGAGGAAACTGACGCATCTTCAGCACGTACTCTACAGGTTCGCCAGTTCCACTGAGATGGTATTGCTCCTCCACCAAAGTCACAGGCAAAACTTCCAAATATAGCTCACTTGCTCCTCGCTGATTCAGGCGCAACTCTTCCTGACAAAAATGCTGCCGTTTCTCCAAGGTAGAGAAATCTAAAAAACCAAAATTCACTGGTTTTTTCAGCTTATAGGCGTAATCTCCAGTGAGCAGCACATAAGAAATGTGGGTTTGAATTAATTGAATCGGTTCTGCTACTGCATGGGGATAAAATCCAGGCTGCAACATCTGCTGAATTAAAAGTGGAAGGATAGTTGTCATCTCTTTCCTTTGCGCTTTCTGCGCCTGGTGCGGTTCAAATACAAAAAAACCAGGAGTTTCCCCCTGGTATCATCAAAAATTATTACATACTTTATGTAGCTTCAGAGACTGTTTCACTCGCTGTCTCAGCCTCAGCATCAGCACTAATTTGCGGCTGTGAAACACTGACCACGACTTGCTCCGCTTCACCCAAAGCTGTCACCCCTTGAGGCAAGACTAGCTCATGAATACGCAAGCTGTCTCCAATTTTCAGGTTAGAGACATCAATTTCAATTACCTCTGGAATGTTCTCAGGGGAACAACTGACTTGTAGTTCGGTGAGTACAGTGTCTAAAAAACCACCTTCTTGTTTAACACCAACAGCATTTCCCACAAAACGCAGTGGTACTTCTACATTAGTGTCACCGTGACCAGCAACTGCAAAAAAGCTGAGGTGGTAGGGTGTACCTTTTGCTGGATGAACCTGAAGTTCTCGCAGCAGGGTTTTGCCCCGCCAAGGTACATCAGTAACGTTTAAATCAATTAAGGTGTTGTTGACTGAAGCTTTTTTGAGTAAGCGCTCAACAGTTTTGGCATTAATGACCAGAGAAATTGACTCTGTACCCTTATGACCGTATAAATTAGCAGGTATTTCTCCAGAACGGCGCAAAGCTTTTGGCTTGCTACCTTCTGGTCGCGTTTGACATTCGACTGTGAGAGGCATAGAAGTTGTTAGTTGTTAGTTGTCAGTTGTCAGGAGGCAGGAGGAGAACTCAGCACTCAGTACTCACTACGCACTCACTACGCACTTAGTAGAGAGGCCGGTGTGCCGTCAGGGTGCAATAAAGCGCGTTTGGGACCGTGGATGGGGTCTTCTACAATTATGGTTTGATCGCGGCTTGCTCCTAGGGAGACGATCGCGATTGGGACTTCCATTAATTCTGCTAAGAATTTTAGATAGTCCAGTGCTTGCTGTGGCAAGTCTTCTAAGGTGCGGCAGTGAGTTGTTGACACACCCCATCCCGGTAAGGTCTTGTAAATGGGACGACACCGGGCAAATTGACGGGAACTGGTGGGGAAGTTTTCAGAGCGTTCGCCATCTATTTCATAAGCAACACAAACTTTGATTTCTTCTAATTCGTCGAGAACATCCAGTTTGGTGATTGCCATACAATCCATACCGTTAATCCGAACGGCATAGCGACCGATGACAGCATCAAACCAGCCACAGCGACGCTTACGTCCGGTGGTTGTGCCGAATTCTGCACCGCGATCGCATAATAATTCTCCGATTTCTCCATCCAATTCGGTGGGAAAAGGCCCTTCCCCTACTCGCGTCGTGTACGCTTTCGATACGCCAATTACCCTGTCAATCATTGTCGGTCCTACCCCCGTGCCAACGCAAGCCCCTCCAGCTACGGGGTTCGATGAGGTGACATAGGGATAAGTGCCATGATCTAAGTCGAGAAGCGTTCCTTGCGCTCCTTCAAACAAAATATTGCGCCGCCGTTGAATGGCATCGTATATTTTCAGTGAGGTATCAACCACGTAAGGTCGCAAGCGATCGGCATATCCCAAATACTGCTTAATCACCTCTTGAGGGTCTAAAGGCGGCAAGTTATAAAGCTTTTCTAAAATAACGTTCTTATAATTAATCGTCCATTCTAACTTGTCACGCAGCGCTTCCGGATCCATCAAGTCTAAAACTCTGATGCCTGTACGCTCTGATTTGTCAGCATAAGTGGGGCCAATACCTCGACCAGTAGTCCCAATTTTGTGACTTCCCCGTCGTTCCTCCGATGCCTGGTCGATTAACCGATGGTAAGGCATCGTTACATGGGCTGTCTCAGAAATTAGCAGATTCTTAGTAGAAATGTTTAATTTCTCTAGCTGGTCGAGTTCTGTTATCAAAACCTGTGGATCGATGACTGTCCCACAGCCGATAATACACTCAGTATCTGGATACAAAATACCAGAGGGAATCAAATGCAGCTTAAAGGTCTGACCTTTCACTACAATCGTGTGCCCAGCATTGACACCCCCTTGGTAACGTACCACAACATCTGCGGAGCGGCTGAGTAAGTCAGTTATTTTACCTTTCCCTTCATCGCCCCACTGGGAGCCTATCACAATGACGTTAGCCAAGCGTTTATTTTATAGAGGTAAAGTTTCCACAAAGAACCATTATCAACATATTTCACAAATTATGTCAAGGATAATCCACAACATGACACAAAGTTCTACGATGGGCAAAAAAGCAAAGGAGAAACCGATATAAATTCTTGCTCTCTGCTCAAAAGCTCATAACCCACATTCTGCACTGGGAACTGTCACATCAAGAATGTCAATAGACCGAAAAGTTTTGCGATCGCCCAAAATAGTTAAAGTTATTCGTTTATTTTTATTAATTACATACACAGTAGCGTCAGCATAAAAATAACAAGTGTTAAACAGTTAAATATTTCGTTTCAGATTTTACTATTTGTTATCAGGGGAGTAAGTAAGTCGGTGAGAAAAAACCAAACTATGTTACAAAAGGTTAACTCAGCTAAAAACCTCTTCCCTCCTGCCTCCTGCCTCCTGCCTTATCCTCACGATAAATATTCACGACGACCTACTTAGTTGCAGGATATAACCTTTGACTCTATCTTTTCTAACTTTTGTTAGAGGGTTATATTTTGAGAGCGAGTACGATAAGTAATTATATTTTCTTCTTGTGAGGAAATAATATAAACAGTATTTTGATAGATCGCCAAGAACTTTTCAAAAATCCTCTAAGAATATCTTTGGAAAGTCTCAATTAATACTAGCCTTAGCAATTGGAAATCACAGCTATACAGGCAAAATCCAACTGCGTGGGTTTCAAACACCTGATTTCCCCTTAGTCCGCGCAGGCGGTGAGTCCAGCGCTGCGGAGAGAAGTTGCCATAGCGTAGCGAAGCGCGAGTCCTCTCCCAAGGGGAGCCACTGCGGTCTTGGGGTTTCCCCAAGTGGAAGAGGCAGTGCGTTGCGATGAGGGGGTCGCAGTCTTGGCGGTGAGGCAGTCCAATCTTGGGGTTGCCCCAAGTGGAGGAACTGCCGAACCCGTAAGGGTTCCCGTCGATTGCGATAGCGAAGCGTTAGCGAGTCTTCTCTCAAGGGGAGATGCTACGCGAACGAGCGTCACCCCCGAACCCGTTAGCGCAGCGTTAGCGAGTCCTTGAGCGTCAGGGGGGTTTCCCCCGTTGTAGCAACTGCCGTCAAGTAGCATCAGGCGACTAGCGAACGCGAAGGGACTTTGTTTGTGTAGTAGCGAATTATATTCGCCCAATCCTTTTAAAACATCCTATTTAGTTATCCACTAGACTCTACTCCAAATTAGATGATCTGTCTAGGTTAATATCTGTTCACTTTTGCAACTATCAAACTACTGTAGTTGCAAAAAAAATATATTACCAGTTTCGTTGAATAAACTGTTGAATTGTCGTCTTTTGTACAAATGAATAAATGAAATTGCCATGTCTTCCTCAGAAACTTTTAAACATGAACAGCCAGAAATTGGGACTTCACATAGTTTCGAGTTTTGGAGACAAGTAGGTCTGATCGCTGGTAGTACTTTGTTATCAATTGCTATGCTGACAAGTTCTGTTGTAGCTGGAGGATTGATTGGTTTAGCAATTAGTTTCCGTAACTTACCAGATGTTAGACAAATACAGAACTTCTTGCCAGCAGAAACAACTTACATCTATGACATCAAAGGCAAGCTGTTAGTAGGTATACATGGGGAAGCTAACAGAAAAGTTATACCCCTAGATAAAATTAATCCAAATTTAAAACGAGCAGTATTAGCCAGTGAAGATAGTTATTTTTACAACCACCACGGTATTGACCCAAGCGGTATTGGACGTGCTGCATTAGTCAACTGGACAGCAGGTGGTGTACGAGAGGGTGGTTCCACAATCTCAATGCAGTTAGTAAAAAATCTCTTTCTCTCTCGTAAGCGTGCTTTAAGCCGCAAAATAGCAGAAGCAATACTAGCAATTCGCTTAGAGCAAATTCTCACTAAAGATCGGATTTTAGAAATGTACCTCAATCAAGTTTATTGGGGTCATAACAATTATGGTGCAGAAACAGCAGCACAGACCTACTTTAATAAATCAGCAGAAAATTTGACTTTGGGCGAGTCAGCAATGATGGCGGGTTTAGTTCAGGCTCCAGAAGAATTTAGCCCTTTTGTGAATATGAATTTGGCCAAACAAAAGCAAAGGGAAGTATTGGGAAGAATGCTGGCATTGAAATGGATTACCTACCAAGAATATAATGATGCTCTCCAGCAAAAAATCAAACTTGGTAAAATCAAGTCATTTGAAGCTAGTATCTTTCCTTATGTTACCAATGCTGTGGCACAGGAACTGATTAAAAAGTTTGGGCGTGATGCAGTGGTTAAAGGTGGAATGCGGGTGCAAGCTACGGTAGCCTTTGACTTGCAAAAGATCGCAGAAGAAACTATTAAAAAGTGGCATAAAACTCTTGAAGGTCAAGGGTTAAATAACAATCAAATGGCTTTAGTAGCAATTGACCCACGTACCCACTTTGTCAAAGCACTGGTGGGTGGTGTAGACTCGAAAGCTAGCGAATTTAACCGAGCAACTCAAGCGCAGCGTCAGCCCGGCTCTTCCTTTAAACCGTTTGTTTACTATACTGCCTTTGCTAGTGGTAAGTTTACTCCAAATACAACAGTGGTAGATTCCCCAGTCAGCTACCCTGATATTAATGGTTCATACTCTCCACACAACTACGATAATACCTTTAGGGGTGCAATACCGATTCGTACTGCTTTAGCACAATCTCGTAATGTCCCTGCGGTTAAGATTGGCAAAGCGATAGGGATAAATAAAGTTATCGAAACTTGCCGTACCCTAGGAATTATGAGTCCAATGGAACCTGTAAGTTCTTTGCCATTAGGTGCAATTGGTGTTACACCACTAGAAATGGCTAGTGCTTATGCGACTTTTGCTAATTATGGTTGGCAATCGCCCCCAACGCTGATTGCCCGTGTCAGTGATAGTAGTGGTAATGTGTTACTCGATAATACCCCCAAACCTCGGTTAGTTCTTGACCCTTGGGCATCAGCCACAATCTTAGATGTGATGCAATCAGTAGTTAAAGAAGGAACTGGTAAAGGTGCAGCTATAAACCGGCCAGTTGCGGGAAAAACTGGGACAACTTCTTCAGAAAAGGATATTTGGTTTATTGGTACAGTACCCCAGTTAACAACTGCCATTTGGGTAGGAAGAGATGACAACAGACAATTAGCTCATGGTGCTACAGGCGGAGGTATGGTTACTCCCATTTGGCGCGATTTTATGCAGCAGGCGCTTCAAAATGTACCAATACAGAACTTCAAGCCAGCTTCTAAATTTTCTCGCCCTAAGTCAATTAAAAAATGAACTGCTCTCAAAGACTAGCTTCTCTACCTATTTTTTAAAGCTCAACTCAGTAATTAAACAATAAACTTACTAACTCTCATAAATCTCTAAGGGTAAATTATCTGGGTCTTTAAAGAAAGTAAATTTTTTACCTGTAATTTCATCAATTCTAATATTTTCTGTCTCTACACCCTGAAAGTTCAAGTCAGAAACAGTTTGCTCAATATCACGAACTTCAAAAGCAAGATGCCTTAATCCACAAGCTTCTGGGTTGCCAACTCTTTGAGGAGGATTAGGGAAAGAGAATAACTCTATTTGGTTGTTTTCTCCAACTCGCAAATCTAATTTATAAGAATTTCTTTCAACGCGAAAAGTCTCTTGAATAATAGAAAAACCTAAAACTTCTACATAAAACTTTTTTGAGCGTTTGTAGTCAGAACAAATTATAGCTACATGATGAATGCCAGTGATTTTCATGCTATGTTCTTCGCGCTCTTTGCGGTTCGTTGAAGTGAAATTGTTCCAAAATCAACAGGATAGATACATAGTAATTTGAATAACGATAGCGACAGATGAAGCACCCAAAGCGAATCAATACAGCACTTCCCGTTGTTATGAGGTACAGTTAGTAAGAAGAAAAATAATATCTTTTCATGAAAGCATATTCAATCGATCTCCGAGAAAAAATAGTTGCAGCACATATTCAGGAGAAAATATCAATTCGTCAAGTGGC